>NZ_SYUT01000010.1:159669-255809 GCF_005146325.1 Vibrio genomosp. F6
GTTCGCTTTTTTTGTTTTAGTCTATTGGTTTTAAGGTGATGACTTCTGTGATTGAGTAGGAGAATGCACTTTCTTACTCTCATTTTCTAAGTTGCTAGCAGTTATCTTCTCCAATATGGAGGTTTAGTTGCTAGTAAACTGACCAATTTGGCACGTTTTGAATGTTTAGTAGCCAAACAGTCTGAAAATAGAAAAAATAGTGTTGACTCAACTGCTCTAATCCGTAAAATGCATCCCGTACCCAAGAGGAGCTCAACGAAATAAGTGAGCAACTTAACGGTGATAAAGGCGCCTTGGCAGAGTGGCTATGCAGCGGATTGCAAATCCGTGGACCTCGGTTCGACTCCGGGAGGCGCCTCCATTCTCTCTTTTAAAGAAGAATGAAATGCGATACTAGCTCAGTTGGTAGAGCGCAACCTTGCCAAGGTTGAGGTCATCGGTTCGAACCCGATGTATCGCTCCAAATTTGAATGTAGCGTTATGGCGACGATACATAAGATGGTGTCTAACCACTCTTCATTGAGTTACTGGTTAGGAGCATCGCAATAAAGAATTGCGTGCCCTGGTGGTGGAATTGGTAGACACAAGGGATTTAAAATCCCTCGGCGTTCGCGCTGTGCCGGTTCAAGTCCGGCCCGGGGCACCATCTATAAAAGTCTGCATTCTATGAATGCAGCAATGCGATACTAGCTCAGTTGGTAGAGCGCAACCTTGCCAAGGTTGAGGTCATCGGTTCGAACCCGATGTATCGCTCCAAATTGAAGAAGCCCGATCAGAAATGATTGGGCTTTTTTTCGTCTGAAATAAATAGATTGGGTGCGCAACCTTACCCAGGGTGAGGTCACGCCTAATGTTTTGAAGAGAGGGATCTTGTGTGTCGCTCTCATTAATACCAATCGTAGTAAATAACTGGTCATCCTAGCTTGTTAAAATACTCGATAACGGCGTTAGAAATTTTGATTGTAGAATAACTACTTATCGAAAATTTCTGCCTTGTTCTCAAGCATTTTTTCCTACGCTTTTTATGACCATCTACTTACTGTGATTGGTATAATTAGACAGAAAGTAAATTGCCCTGATAGAAATCCCCGTTTTTTTTCCGCTGTCGTTAACAGGTTAAGAATTTATTCTAAAGATGATCTGCTCTTTATTTGTCCAAAGAATGTTGGCTTTAACAACCTTGTCATTAAAAAATTGCAATCGCATTATTGTTTATGTTACTTTTCCGCCCAATCTCGGAATGAATCTGGGGGAGACGCGTAGTGAGCATTCTGCTGATTGTGAAACTGCGTAGGGTAGGTATTAGTTAAGCCTTTTAACTAATAGACGGGATACTAATGGTGCGATGCATCATGTTAATGGGAAACCCAACATTGAACTCAATTAAACTGCTTTTAAAAATCAGCTTTATACTTCCAACCTGTAGCATCATTACAGAACCTTGATCGCCTGAAGTTTAAATTCGTCATCGTTGAATGACCGTTTTCCCGAATCCGCAATATGCAGATCCGGCGCTTTAGCTACCCTAAAATTATTATTACACACTAATATAAACGTAATTTAGGGCTTATATATTTAGGTATTTGTATGAGTACAGTTTTTGATATCAACGCATCGAGTGTTGATGCCTTAGTTTCTATTCAAGTCCCGGTGACTGACGGACTATATGATCTTACGCTTGACCAAGCGTTGCTGGACCAGGCTGAGCATGAATCAGAAGTCCGTTCTTATCCTCGTCGTCTGCCTATTGCAATCAAGCGTGCATTTGGTGCATTGGTTGAAGATACGCGCGGTCAAATTTATTTAGATTGTCTTGCCGGAGCTGGAACCTTGGCTCTTGGTTATAATCACCCGGAGATCAATCAAGCACTGAAATCTCAGCTTGACTCCGGATTACCGTATCAAACTTTAGATATTACTACTGAGGTTAAAAATCATTTCATCAAACAGGTGAAAGCATTTCTGCCTCAAGATTTTTCACATAATTCATCGATTCAGTTTTGTGGTCCCTCAGGGGCCGATGCTGTGGAAGCTGCCATCAAACTTGCTAAGCAAACAACAGGTCGTAATACCATGTTTGCATTCCGTGGTGCTTATCATGGGATGACTAACGGAACCATGGGACTGATGGGGAACTTAGGCACCAAAGCGCGTAGAACGGGTTTAATGTCTGACGTTCACTTTATGCCATTCCCATATAATTTGCGCTGTCCTTTTGGTATTGGCGGCGATGAAGGTGCCAAGCAGAGCATTCGATACATTGAACGATTATTGAATGATGATGAAGCGGGTATCATGAAACCGGCAGCGATCATTGTTGAGCCAGTTCAAGGTGAAGGCGGTGTTATTCCTGCCCCTGCATTCTGGCTTAAAGAGTTACGTCGAATTACTCTTGAGCATGGAATTTTACTTATCTTAGATGAGATCCAATGTGGTGTAGGTAAAACTGGTCATCGCTTTGCATTTGAAGAGGCGGGAATTACGCCAGATATACTCTGCTTATCGAAAGCCATTGGTGGCGGTTTACCAATGTCTCTCTTAGTGTTTAGCAAAGAGATCGATACCTGGAAAGCGGGTGAACATACTGGAACATTCCGTGGTAATCAATTAGCTATGGTGTCTGGTGCTAAAGCACTAGAGATCATTGAGCGAGATAACCTTGTCGAACACGCTAAAATTGCAGGGCAGTACTTACGCTCAGGGCTTGAAAAAATTCAGAGCAAGGTTAATTGCATCGGTGAAGTTCGCGGAAAAGGTTTAATGCTCGGGCTCGAAATTGTTCAGCCATCAGGCGAGCGTAATAAATTTGGTGAGCCTGCTTCAGATGGCGACTTAACGCTTGCGATTCAACGTGCGGCATTAGAGCGTGGGTTGATGATCGAAAAAGGCGGACGTGATGGATCGGTAATTCGTTTCTTGCCGCCGTTGATTATTTCGTTTGAGCAGATCGACTTTGCATTAAAAGTAATAGAAGAGGCGATCATTGCATCAGGCGGTGGGGTGACAAATACGCCTGAAAACCTAGCATGGAAAAAGCACTTCATTCACACCGGTGAATTTGGTAGCCAAGAATTTGCAACGGTAATGAATCATACCACTCAAGCGATGAAATCTGTGTTTGAGCAAGTAGAAACACCCTATTCGGCAATGGATCCTCTTGATCTTGAAACTGCAATCAATAACGTTAATTTGAACAGCAAGAATGCAGTACTCGCAGACGTGATTGATGACACTGCCGAGCTTGTGGCAAAAAACTCAATATTCGTTCAGCACCCAGATTGCATCGCTCATCTACATACGCCGCCTTTACTTTCATCTGTTGCCGCTGAATCAATCATCGCTGCGTTGAATCAATCAATGGACTCTTGGGATCAAGCTTCTTCAGCAACATATGTTGAGCAACGCGTTGTAGATTGGGTGTGTGATAAATTCGATTTAGGTGAGAAAGCCGATGGGGTCTTCACCAGTGGTGGCACTCAGAGCAACCTTATGGGGCTTCTAATAGCCCGAGATTGGATTGCCGACAAGTTCGATCAGCACTCGATTCAAAAGTTGGGACTACCTGAATATGCGTCTAAGTTACGTATTTTGTGTTCCAACAAGTCGCATTTTACTGTTCAGAAATCCGCATCGTTATTAGGTCTCGGAGAAAAGTCAGTGGCGTGTGTGGATACGCATCCTAACGGCACGATTAAAACAGATGCACTCATCGACACGATAGAAGAGCTTAAATCTGAAGGGCTGATCCCGTTTGCTTTAGTGGGAACAGCGGGAACCACCGACCACGGTGCGATTGATGATCTCAGCACTCTTGCAGATATCGCGCAGCAGCACTCGATTTGGTTTCATGTTGATAGTGCTTACGGCGGCGCACTGATCCTTAGCGGTTCAAAAACTCGTTTATCTGGCATTGAACGTGCTGATTCAGTCAGTGTTGATTTCCATAAACTGTTCTTCCAAACCATCAGTTGTGGAGCAGTGTTAATTAAAGATAAAACGAATTTTAAATATCTGCTTCATCACGCTGATTACCTAAATCGTGAGCATGATGAACTACCTAATTTAGTCGATAAATCTATCGCGACAACGAAAAGATTCGATGCGCTAAAAGTCTTCATGACGATGCAAAACGTTGGGCCACAAGTTTTAGGTCAAATGTACGATCATTTATTGGCGCAAACGCTGGACGTTGCGGATTTAGTGCGAGGCTGCAATGATTTTGAATTGCTCGCGGAGCCTTCTCTCTCTACGGTACTTTTCCGTAGTACACCGAAGAACTGCATAGATCTGAATCAGCTAAATAAAAATCTAAGGCTTGAGGCTCTAACTAAAGGGGTTGCAGTGTTGGGAGAAACGGTTGTTGATGGGCATTCAGCGCTCAAATTTACCATTTTGAATCCATGCCTTGCGCTATCAGATTTTGATTCACTTCTTACAAAGATTAAAACACTAGCCATTGAGTTAGTAGAAAAAGGAAATAAATAATGTCTATTTTACAAATTGGCGCAGGTGGCGTTGGTTGGGTTGTTGCACACAAAGCGGCACAAAATAATGAAGTACTTGGTGATATCACGATTGCATCACGCACCATTTCGAAGTGTGAGAAAATCATTGAATCAATCAAAGGTAAAAACAATCTTAAAGATCCATCGAAAAAATTAGAAGCTCGAGCAGTCGATGCGGATGATGTTGAAGCGTTAGTGGCATTAATTAAAGAAGTACAACCAGATTTGGTTATCAACGCGGGTCCTCCATGGGTTAATATCACCATTATGGAAGCGTGTTTACAGGCTAAGGTGTCATATTTAGATACTTCAGTGGCGGTGGATCTTTGTTCTGAAGGGCAACAAGTTCCTCAAGCTTATGATTGGCAGTGGGGCTTCCGTGAGAAGTTCGAAAAAGCGGGTATTACTGGCATTTTAGGTGCAGGCTTTGATCCTGGTGTTGTGAGTGTTTTTGCTGCTTATGCGGTTAAGCATTTGTTCGATGAAATTGACACCATCGATGTCATGGATGTTAACAATGGCGATCACGGTAAGAAGTTTGCGACAAACTTTGATCCTGAAACCAACATGTTAGAGATCCAGGGCGACTCTTTCTACTGGGAAAACGAAGAGTGGAAACAAGTCCCTTGCCACACTCGTATGTTGGAATTTGATTTCCCTAATTGTGGTAGCCATAAAGTGTACTCAATGGCACATGATGAAGTCCGCTCGATGCAAGAGTTTATCCCAGCTAAACGTATTGAGTTTTGGATGGGATTCGGCGACAAATACCTGAACTACTTCAATTGCATGCGTGACATTGGCTTATTGAGCCCAGATCCACTGACTTTGCATGATGGTACGGTTGTTCAACCTCTGCATGTACTTAAAGCGCTACTGCCAGACCCAACCTCACTTGCTCCGGGATACACTGGCTTAACGTGTATCGGTACGTGGGTTCAAGGTAAGAAAGATGGCAAAGAGCGTAGTGTGTTCATCTACAATAATGCAGACCACGAAGTGGCTTATGAAGATGTAGAGCACCAAGCGATTTCATACACGACTGGTGTACCAGCGATCACGGCAGCACTGCAATTCTTCCGTGGCGAATGGGCTGACAAAGGCGTGTTCAACATGGAACAGCTAAACCCAGACCCGTTCCTAGCAACAATGCCTGAAATCGGTCTAGATTGGCATGTTCAAGAGCTAGAGCCCGGTCAGCCGCATATCAATATTCTTAAATAATCACTGAGAGATTATTTGCTTCCAAGCCGATGTTGAACATCGGCTTTGTTCGATTTAAATAGTGATATAAAGATGCAGAAGAGTGAATTGAAAACCCCTTACTTTATGATTGATGAGAGTAAGCTAGTTGCAAATTTGGAAAAAGCGAAGTACTTGAAAGATATTTCAGGCGTTAAGTTAGTATTGGCTTTGAAATGCTTTTCTACGTGGGGCGTGTTTGATCTTATCAAACCCTATCTTGATGGGACAACCAGTAGCGGTCCATATGAAGTGAAGCTTGGACATGAGACCTTTGGTGGAGAAACTCATGCTTATAGTGTGGGCTACAGTGAAGATGACGTGCGTGAAGTCGCTGATATTTGCGATAAAATGATCTTTAATTCCCAGAGCCAATTGGCTGCGTACCGTCATATTGTAGAAGACAAAGCATCAATTGGGCTGCGTTTAAATCCGGGAGTGAGCTATGCAGGACAAGATCTAGCCAATCCTGCGCGTCAGTTTTCACGTTTAGGCGTCCAGGCAGATCAAATCAATCCTGCCGTTTTTGACTCACTGAATGGTGTCATGTTCCATATGAACTGTGAGAATAAAAGTGTTACTGCATTCAAAGGGTTACTTGACTCTATCTCGCTTCAATTCGGAAAATACCTTGATGAGCTAGAGTGGGTGAGTTTAGGTGGTGGTGTTTTCTTCACGTGGCCAGACTACGATATAGATACGTTAGGCTTAGCATTAAAAGAGTTTGCAGAGCGTCATGGTGTACAACTGTATCTTGAGCCAGGTGAAGCGATTATCACCAAAACAACGGATCTCGTGGTTACCGTTGTGGATATTGTTGAGAATGGTAAAAAAACGGCGATTGTGGATTCAGCTACTGAGGCACACCGTCTTGATACGCTTATCTATAACGAGCCAGCATCAGTATTAGAAGCGTCTGAAAGTGGTAGCCATGATTATGTGATTGGTTCATGTTCGTGCCTTGCAGGCGACCAGTTCTGTGAAGCAAGCTTTGACGAGCCACTGAACATTGGTCAAAAGCTGCATCTGTTGGACAGTGCGGGTTACACCATGGTGAAACTGAACTGGTTCAATGGCCTTAAAATGCCATCAATCTATTGCGAGCGCAGCAATGGTGAGGTTCAGATGCTGAATGAATTTGGTTATCAAGACTTTAAACGTTCATTGTCGCAATGGTCGGTTAAATAACAGAATTTATTATTCATAGAAATAAAAAGAGCAGCTAATGAGCTGCTCTAATTTGTATTTTCCAATTCGCTGCTCTGTTAGCTGTTTTTATTTTTGTACATCTCATGATCAGCCGCGCTCAGTAACATATCCGCCGACGTTTCTGCTTTGGTGTGTACAACATGACCAATTGAGGCTGAATATGAGATATCTAGCCCATTAAAATCTACTGTGGTGGTCATCGCTTTTGTTATTCTTGAAGCTAACTGCTCTGTTTCGTCATCGTGTATTATATTCGGGATCATGATGACAAACTCGTCACCGCCTATTCTTGCAAGTGTATATTCCGTTTTAATCATATTTTTTAACGTTTGAGCGCAACGGGTTAATACTCGATCTCCAGCAGCGTGCCCCCATGTATCATTGATGTATTTAAATTTATTGAGATCGATAAATAACAGTCCGATATTGTTACTTGTTGAGTCCTTTAGAGCTAAGTCCATCATCTTCGTGAGTTGGTTTAGATTCGATATCTTCGTCAACGGGTCATGGCAAGCTTGGAATTCTAACTCGGACATGAGGCTTTGAGACTGTTTCAAAGATACTTTAAGTTGTTTCACTAAAGGTAAAACTAAAAAAACACCACTGATAGATACAAGTAGGGCAACGATTACGCTTAAACAGGTGTAGTCACTCTCGAATATATTTTCGGTTGAAACTGGGAAACTGATTTCTCGAACACCACGAAAGTCGCCATCTTTCCAAGTTATACCAGTGTAATCTGACTTGGCGTTATGGCAGTTAAGGCATGGTTTTGACATATAAATAGGTGTGATCAAGGTGATCATGTTTTTTTCGCCGCTATCCATTTTTTCATACTTGAAAATATCTTCGGTATTTCCTTGTTCAAAATAAGTAAGAGCAGATTTCTGAGAATCATAAAGTTGTCTGTCTTTTCTATTTTCGAATGGATATTGGCTATAAATTTCAACGGATACATCAGAAAGTTGCTTGTTTAATCGTTGACCAAAAGCATTGCTGAATGTGATAGGGAAAGGCAAATCATGATCATTATCTAAGTAATTTAAACTTGTTTTTGCTCCTGATGCTTTAGCTCTCGGAAGAATTTCATCAGAGTAATATTGATGTAAAAGTGAAAGTGTATTGCTGTATATGATAGCCGTATCTTGTGCGATACGGTTATAAGTGGAATCTTTATAATATTGGCTACCGATGAGGAATAGGCAAGATACAGAGAGAATATAAATAAATATTACAGACGTAATATTCTTAACCAATAAACACTTTAACGATTTCATTATAATTGGATACCTTTTTTACCGTTCGATATTCTATCGAATGGCGAACGGTATATCAAATAGTATCCATAATGGGGCGTAATTATTCAGACCCTGTATGGTTATGCTTCTAAAATTACTCGTGTATCTTCGCTTAATGCTTCCAGTTCACTTGCCACATCTTCTATTTGTACATCCACAGGTAAGCGAATCGATAGAGTCGATGTGAATAAGCTCGAACTCACACCACCACCACCAGCGATGAATACCCGTTGGCAATCCATATCTAAAATACTGATTCCCTGTCCATCCAAAACGTGTGTAATT
The DNA here is from genome assembly GCF_005146325.1 of Vibrio genomosp. F6. Classification (NCBI taxonomy): domain Bacteria; kingdom Pseudomonadati; phylum Pseudomonadota; class Gammaproteobacteria; order Vibrionales; family Vibrionaceae; genus Vibrio; species Vibrio genomosp. F6. The sequence continues at coordinate 168,209 of NZ_SYUT01000010.1, forward strand.
TCATTCACGATGCCAGCTCGATCATTTGAATCAAGTCGTAGTTGATAGATGGTATCAACTTCATGTGCAGTGCTTGCTGAATCAACGATATCGACCATTAAATTTTTTTGTGCTTTAAATGCGGCTTTGACGGTTTCGGCATTGGCTTCGGGAAGTTCAATTTTAATCACCGCGGCTACTTGGCTTTCTATGAAATTAACCTTGCTTATCAACCATTTACCACCATTTTCGTGAGTTGTGGCTGCAAGTTCTTTTATGGTTGCTGGTGAGGCTTTACCGACGAAATTTACAATAAATGTACTATTCATATTTTATTCCCTCTTCTAAATACCAGTCATACATCTAACCTACTGGTTGATAACTATTTTATTTATATCCTTGGTTTTAGTGTAGAAGGTCTGTGGTAGGAATAGTTGATGAATATCAATTTTTTGGCCTAAGCGAAGGTCGGAATCTCAAATATCAAAACTCAGACACAAAAAAGCGGCAACAGAGTGCCGCTTAAATTGAAGATGTTTATATTAAAAAGTGATTTTTAAATCAACGCCGTAATACTGATTGTCGTACGCGGCACCAGCATCAAGGGCAAACTTGGCAGCATCTTGATTATTACCCCAAGGCTTATTGTTAAAGCTGAATTCGGCTTCACCGCCCCATGCATCACTTACCCAGTAATGGATATGACCGACTGGGTTTAGGAAAAAGAGTGATACGTCACCAACGGTTTCAGACCCCATTACTTCACCACCATTCGCCACAATCTCTTGTTCTGTTTCGAACATGATTTCACCAGCAACAGCACCAAAGAAAGGAGTAATGAAAATATCTTGCCATGAAGGTACTTCTGCAAAGGCTTCTACACCATATTCCCAGAAAAATGTGGACATAGTGAACGAGTACATGAATGACTCAAACTCATTAAACCCAGCATGGCGAGCAGCAGTGTAATAAACACCACCAAAATATGGGTGAGCAATGTAGTTAAGGAAGTGTTCATCGCGGTCCCATGTAGGGCCTGAAGTCACGTTATCTTTCCATTTGCTGCCAATATTGCTTAAGTCACGATCTTCAGCATCCCATTTGGTGATACTTTCAGGAAGTAAAGTCATCAAACCTACAGTCGCAACGCTAAGACCTAAAATTGTGTAAGTTTGACCTTTCAAGTAGTCCCAATCTTTCTCACTGCGAGGATTCATATACAAAGGCAGTTCAGGTTCTGAAAAATCTAAGCTTTGATCTGACGTTAGGGCATAAGAATTGCTTGTGTTGTAACGATAAGAGTTATTATCTAGGCAAAACTCTTGTTTGCAATCAACGGTATAGGAAAACTCAATATCTTGGCTAATATTGCTGTTTGCGTGGACTGTTACAGAAGATGACAGTGCTAGTCCTGCAATAGTTTTCATTAATACGGTTTGCTTTGACACGGATTGCTCCAAAGAGTGGGTTATTACGATCAAGATCGCAATTATCCATGAATAGAGCATGCTTGAAAACACTAAATAGGTAATTTTTCTGAAACTTATTGTGTAAAAGCGTTGTCTGATACTAGATCAGCGACATTTAAATACCCCCAGAGTATCAATGCCCGATTAAGTCATCGTGCACCAAAGGAATATATTATGTTGAAAATTGCAATGTTGAGTACTGGTGAGGAAGTCCTTCATGGTGACATTGTTGATACAAATGCTGCATGGTTATCGAGTAAATTCTATCAACACGGTTTTGGGCTATCTAAGCGATCAACCGTTGGTGATCAGCTTAGTGCTCTCACAGAAGAGTTTTTAATGCTGAGCTTTAATTACGATGTGATTATCGTAAATGGCGGTTTGGGGCCAACAACTGACGATATGAGTGCTGCCGCTGCTGCTAATGCTTCTGGCGAAAAATTGGTATTGTTTAGTGATTGGCTGAAAAAACTTGAAGCGATGTTTAGTGCTAGAGGTGTGGTAATGCCAGACAGCAACTTAAAACAAGCGATGTTGCCAAGTAATTCCGAGATTATTGATAATCCGATAGGCACTGCTTGTGGCTTTAAAATGAAAATTAACGATGCGATTTTCTATTTTACTCCTGGTGTACCTAGTGAATTCAAGCGAATGGTACAAGATCAAATATTGCCCGATTTGAAGATGTCTCAACCAGACGTTGAGCAGTCTGAATGCAGCCGTTTATTTACTTTTGGTTTGTCAGAGTCAGGGATTTCTGATTCATTAGATCAACTTAAGTTACCTGCTGGCTACGAACTTGGCTATCGTTCATATTTACCTTTTATTGAGGTCAAGTTATTTGGCCCTAAAGATGGGTTAGAAGTTCGGATAAAACTACTGCAGATGATCTATAAGCTGCTAGAAGCTCATGTTGTCAGTGTAGATGAACCTATGTTGACGCACTTAGGGCATTTATTGGTTGATCAAAAGAAGACATTGTCGATTTCAGAGCAATCCACAAGAGGCTCCTTATCTTCTTGGTTACAGAGTGATGAGCTTATTGAAAGCTGTTGTGGGCATTCATGGATAATGAGCTCGTTAAATGAATCCCCTGGTGATGGGGGAGACCCTTTAGCCGCGGCGTTTGCTTTAGCAGCGGCTACACGAGAAAAGTGTGCGACTGATATTGCGTTAGTTACTGGAAAAATAGAGGAAAATCAATTTTCAGTTGCACTAGCAACACAAACTGGTGAATGGGGGCAGGTTCTTGAGTTTAAAAGAGACTACAACCGCAATGATGCTCGAAAAGTCATCAGTACAGTGGCGTCAGATATGTTGAGGCGTCACCTTGAAGGTAAGCCGATGTTTGTTCAGTATGGTTCACTGAATAGGATAAAAGAGCTGTTTATACCCGTGAGTGTTATTCAAGCTTAACCGCATAGTCAGCTCGCTGTAATTTTGTGCGCCGAAAAAGGTAAGCCGATGATAAATCAGCTTATCTTTTTTTAATCTTTATCTTAATTATCTATAAGTAATCGATCTATCGCTTAACTCAATGATTTTATGAGGATGATTTTTATGTCTCACTTTTGATACGCGCGAATAAAAAATAAACGGTTAAACTGACTCTAGTACTCATCAATGGATAGTGAGACTGGAGGCAAGGATGCAGCAACAATCAAAAATAAAAGTTTTGTATCAAATCGCAAGTCAGGAAGTGGTATTAGGGGAGATTTTCAATAGCGCCAAGGGAGACATTGTCTCATTATGGCGTGGTTTTCCGAGTTCATTTCATCAACTTCCTAAGCAAGGTTATCGGTTGTCACTGTTTGATGATGATGGAAAACACATTGGGGATAAATCAGTTTCAGTCGATACGGCGGATATGATCTTGCTCGAAACTAAAGTGGGATAACGTTAAACGAGTAATAAATAAAAAAGAAGAGCCAGCGCGGTGAGGCGTTGGCTCTTTCGTTTTTGGAAGTCTTGAAGGGTCGAATACTTAGCCGAGGTGTAAAATTTAGCAAATCAGATGGAATCTAAGCTCGCTGTTTTCTGACCGAATAGTTCACACTACTTAACGCAACATCAGTTTTTGCTCGACAGACACAAGGTAAGATCTCGTCATCGTTCGTATATGCCATTGCAAAACCAACATACTCGACCTCACCAGATTCTAGTTTGCAGCGACATGCGCCACAATGACCATCTCGGCAATTATACTCAGGGGTCAGCCCTGATTGCTCCATGGCCTCAAGTAGAGTGCTAGATGAGTTAGACTGGATAGAGGTCAAGCCGTTAATTTTGAGTGCTGGCATTACAGTTCAAAACCTTCGAAGTCATCCGCACTTACTTCGTTATCAATTTGACCTACGAGGTAAGAGCTAATTTCTGCTTCTTGAGGCGCAACTTGTACGTTGTCTGATGATAACCAAGCGTTGATCCATGGAATTGGATTCGAAGTCGCATGTGGGTAAGCGATGCCTAAACCGACAGCCTGCATACGAATATTGGTAATGTATTCAACATACTGACATAGAATGTCTTTGTTCAAACCAATCATTGAACCGTCTTTAAATAGATATTCTGCCCACTCTTTCTCTTGTTCGGCAGCGGCTTTAAACAAGTCAAAACAGTCCTGCTTACACTCTTCTGCAATCTGCATGAAAGAGAAATCATCTTGACCATTACGCAGAATATTAATCATATGCTGAGTACCTGTTAGATGAAGCGCTTCATCACGAGCAATCAGCTTGATGATTTTTGCGTTACCCTCCATCAACTCACGTTCTGCAAAGGCAAATGAGCAGGCAAAACTTACGTAGAAGCGGATTGCTTCAAGTGCATTCACGGACATTAGGCACAAGTAAAGTTTCTTCTTCAAGTTATGAAGGTTTACATCGACTGTTTCGCCATTAATATCGTGCTTGCCTACGCCATAACGGTGGTAGTCATTTGATGTCGCAATCAAATCGTCATAATAGTGAGCGATGTCTTTCGCGCGCTTTAAGATCTCTTCATTTTCTACGATATCGTCAAATACAACACTTGGATCATTGACGATGTTACGAATGATATGAGTGTAAGAGCGAGAGTGAATCGTTTCAGAGAAAGACCAAGTCTCGATCCAAGTTTCGACTTCAGGTAGTGACACTAAAGGAAGCAAAGCCACGTTTGGACTACGTCCTTGAATTGAATCCAATAAAGTTTGGTATTTCAAGTTAGAGATGAAAATATGCTTTTCATGATCTGGTAGTTTGTTGTAGTCAATACGGTCGCTTGATACATCAACTTCTTCTGGACGCCAGAAGAAAGAGAGTTGCTTCTCAATCAGTTTTTCGAAAATTTCAAACTTCTGTTGGTCGTAGCGTGCAACGTTTACTGATTGACCAAGGAACATTGGTTCTTTTAGTTGATCGTTTTTATTTTGAGAAAATGTACTGTAGGCCATGTGAACCTCTAAATCTTGTGAACTTATCAACCTAGTCGTTAGATTGAAGCAATAAAGCCTACCGTGGTTGGGTAGGCTACATTGGTGTTAAATTTTACAACCGCCGCCTTCGCAATCATCATCTTCCGGCTGAGCAGTGTCACCTTGGTCATCTTTAGCACCATCACGAGTGTTATGATAATAAAGCGTCTTCACACCGAACTTATAGGCTGTTAGTAAGTCTTGTAACAGCTTCTTCATTGGTACTTTACCGCTGTCATAAGCACTTGGATCATAGTTGGTGTTAGCAGAGATAGCTTGGTCAACAAACTTCTGCATGATGCCAACTAAGTGAAGGTAACCATTGTTTGAACCAATATTCCAAAGCAACTCATAGTTGTCTTTCAAATTAGCGAAATCAGGAACAACTTGCTTCAAAATACCATCTTTCGATGCTTTCACTGATACAAAACCGCGAGGTGGTTCGATACCATTGGTTGCATTCGATATTTGAGATGATGTTTCTGACGGCATTAAAGCTGTTAATGTTGAATTTCGTAGGCCGTGCGTCATGATCTCTTGGCGTAAAGTATCCCAATCATAATGAAGCTCTTCATCACAAATTAGATCGATATCTTTTTTGTACGTATCGATTGGCAGTAAACCTTTCGCATAATTTGTTTCGTCAAAAAGAGGGCATTTACCTTGCTCTTTCGCGAGTTCAACAGACGCTTTAAGCAAGTGATATTGAATAGCTTCGAATGTACGGTGAGTCAGAGCGTTTGCGCTGCCATCAGAGTACTTAACACCATTTTTCGCAAGGTAGTAAGCGTAGTTGATAACACCCACACCTAATGTTCTGCGATTCATTGTTGACTTGTAAGCCGCTGGCAAAGGGTAGTCTTGGTAGTCAAGTAGAGCATCAAGAGCACGAACCACAAGTTCAGACAGTTCAGCAAGATCATCTAAAGAATCGATGGCCCCAAGGTTAAATGCTGAAAGCGTACAAAGTGCAATTTCACCGCTGTCATCATCAACATTCGTTAATGGTTTAGTTGGCAGAGCGATCTCCAAACATAAGTTTGATTGACGAACTGGCGCAACTTTTGAGTCAAATGGACTATGAGTATTACAGTGATCGACGTTCTGAATATAAATACGACCCGTTGATGCTCGCTCTTGCATAAGGAGAGAGAATAGTTCTACTGCACGAACGGTTTCTCGTTTTACAGAAGCATCGTTTTCGTATTTAACATACAGACGTTCAAATTCATCTTGATCTTCGAAAAACGCATCGTAAAGACCGGGTACATCAGATGGTGAGAATAGGCTGATATTTCCGCCTTCAACCAAACGTGAGTACATCAGTTTGTTCAACTGAACACCGTAATCCATATGACGAACACGGTTCTCTTCAACACCACGGTTGTTTTTAAGCACTAATAGAGATTGAACTTCACCATGCCACAGTGGATAAAATACGGTTGCCGCACCACCACGAACGCCACCTTGAGAGCAACATTTTACCGCAGTTTGGAAATATTTATAGAAAGGTATACAACCAGTATGGAAAGCTTCACCATTACGGATTTCAGAGCCTAAAGCGCGGATACGACCTGCATTAATACCGATACCAGCACGCTGAGATACGTAACGTACAATTGAGCTCGCCGTTGCATTGATTGAATCTAGGCTATCACCACATTCGATAAGTACACATGAGCTAAACTGGCGCGTAGGAGTACGAACACCAGACATAATTGGTGTTGGTAACGAGATCTTGAATGTTGAAGCCGCATCATAGAAGCGCTTAATGTAATCAAGGCGTGTCTCTTTTGGGTATTTCGCAAATAAACACGCAGCAACCAAGATATACAAGAATTGAGCACTCTCGTAAATTTCTTTAGTTACACGGTTTTGAACGAAGTATTTACCTTCAAGCTGCTTAACGGCGGCATAAGAGAAATCCAAATCACGGCGGTGATCAATGATGCCATCAAGTTGGTTAAGCTCTTCGCGAGTATAGTCTTGCATGATGTGTTGATCATACTTACCCATGTCAATCAAACGCGAGACATGATCGTATAAAGCGGGTGGCTCGTATTGGCCATATGCTTTTTTACGAAGGTGAAATACTGCTAGACGCGCGGCTAAGTATTGATAATCAGGTGTCTCTTCAGAGATTAAATCTGCGGCTGACTTAATGATGGTCTCATGGATATCCGAAGTAGTAATACCGTCATAAAACTGAATGTGAGCTTTCAGTTCTACTTGAGATACGGATACGTTATGAAGGCCTTCTGCTGCCCATGTGATAACACGGTGTAGCTTTTCAAGATCAATGCTTTCTTTACGTCCATCACGCTTGGTGACAGTGAGTTGTTGGTTCATTCTGCTTTAGTTCCCTAACAAAACTGATAAAAGCCGTATTTTGAGTGTTTTTGTTTGCAATTATTGTAAATTGCGCTGCGGCTTTGTGATCTGAATCTACCCATATATTGTAGACTAAACACAAGATATAGGGGTAAGTTGTTTCGTGGCTACAAGATAGTGCTATCTATGATTATTTTCAAGGAGCAGTTTTGGACAGGGCTGTGGATAAGTAGGGGAAAGAAAAAAAACAGTTAGTAACCACTAACTGATGGTAACAGGGCGCACTTGATTGAATGAAATGGATGGTTTGCTGATGCTTTTAATTTGACCATTTACAAAAATAAATTCCTTGATCTTTGAACGAAACTGAGCAACAGATTTGTGGTGGTTAAAATAAAAACGGGTTGGTCAAAATGGAATCTAGAGCACGAAAAATAGGCTGAACTGAGCATCAAAAATATGATAATTGCAACTCAGTTCAGAGATATTTTTGAGAAAGATAAATCACACTAATCGAGTATGGACAATGTAGTTCACATCGACATTTGGGCCTAAGCGATAAGTGTCCATTAATGGGTTGTAATGTAGACCTGTGATCCCTAATTCTTGCAATGGTGTTTGGTCTACCATTTTGATGAGCTCGGCTGGACGGATAAATTTGTCATGGTTGTGAGTTCCGTCCGGAACGATTTTTAATAGTTTCTCAGCACCGACAATGGCAAATAGATAAGATTTAATATTACGGTTGAGAGTAGAGAAGAAGACATGGCCACCAGGTTTCACTAATTTTGCGCATGACTGGATAATAGAGAGTGGGTCGGGCACATGTTCGAGCATCTCCATGCAAGTGACGACATCGTAATGATGGGGATGGCTTTGAGCGTGATCCTCAATGGTGCTTTGAATATACGAGAGCTTTGTTCCCGTTTCTAATGCATGTAATCGTGCGACTTCTAATGGTTCTTTGCCCATATCTAACCCAGTAACAATCGCGCCCTCTTTAGCCATACTTTCAGCAAGAATGCCACCTCCACAGCCAACATCAAGAATCGTCTTGCCAAAAACACCGTCGGCTTTTTCTAAAACATAATTTAGACGCAGCGGGTTGATTTGATGTAGAGGTTTGAACTCACCTTCGAGATCCCACCAACGAGAAGCCATATCTTCAAATTTCTTAATTTCTAACGGATCGACATTTTGAGGTTTGCCAGAACTGATGTTTGATGCTTGATCTTTGATCATATTTTTCGTCATAGGTTGTTTCACAATAAGTGCTGAATGGGTGTAATAGTCTAACGTCAGATTAAAGAATGCAACCATGATGCTCGATTGCGTTATTGTCGTTTTTGAATGTGGTGACATAATGTCCAAGAATATGTATTTATATTGACTGCAAAACAACCTACTTTCAGTAAGATATGAATCGTCAGTGCAATTTTTCACCAATTGATTCGCCACCAAGCTCACAACATGATAAAAGGGCGATGAAAGTGATGCCGAATCAGGTAAATTTGTGTTATATTTTTTGGTCTTGTACGTATTAAAAATACGATCAGACTATAGAGGGAAAATGGCTCTATGAGCGATCTAGCTAAAGAGATCACGCCCGTAAACATTGAAGATGAGCTTCGAGGTTCATACCTAGACTATGCGATGTCAGTTATCGTTGGTCGTGCTCTTCCAGATGTGCGTGATGGCCTAAAACCAGTACACCGACGCGTATTGTTCGCGATGAATGTACTTGGTAATGATTGGAACAAAGCATATAAAAAATCTGCCCGTGTAGTGGGTGACGTAATCGGTAAATATCACCCACATGGTGATAGTGCGGTATACGATACAATTGTACGTATGGCACAGCCATTCTCACTTCGTTACATGTTGGTCGACGGTCAAGGTAACTTTGGCTCGATCGATGGTGATTCAGCGGCGGCGATGCGTTATACCGAAGTTCGAATGTCGAAAATTGCTCATGAGCTTTTGGCTGACTTAGAAAAAGAAACGGTAGATTACGTACCTAACTACGATGGTACTGAGCAAATCCCTGCGGTTTTACCAACAAAAATTCCAAACCTATTGGTTAACGGTGCTTCTGGTATCGCAGTAGGCATGGCAACGAATATTCCACCGCATAACTTAGGTGAAGTGGTAGATGGTTGCCTAGCGTTTATTGATGATGAAGACATTACTATCGATGAGCTAATGGGATTCATCCCAGGCCCAGATTTCCCGACGGCCGCTATGATCAGCGGACGTAAAGGCATCATTGATGCTTATAAAACGGGTCGTGGTAAAGTTTACATGCGTTCAAAAGCGGATATTGAAGTTGAGAAGAATGGTAAAGAGACCATTATTGTCACTGAAATCCCGTATCAAGTGAACAAGGCTCGCTTGATTGAAAAGATCGCAGAATTGGTAAAAGACAAAAAAGTTGAAGGCATTAGTGCACTACGTGACGAGTCTGATAAAGACGGTATGCGTATTGTTATCGAATGTAAGCGTGACGCTGTGGGCGAAGTTGTTCTAAACAATCTTTACTCTCAAACTCAGCTTCAAACGACTTTTGGTATCAATATGGTTGCGCTTGATAATGGCCAGCCGAAATTGTTTAACCTAAAAGAGATGATCAAGTGTTTCGTTGATCACCGTCGTGAAGTTGTAACTCGTCGTACTATCTTCGAACTTAAAAAAGCTCGTGATCGTGCTCATATCCTTGAAGCACTAGCACTAGCATTAGCCAATATCGATGAAATCATCGAACTTATTCGTAACGCAGCAACACCAGCTGAAGCAAAAGTTGGTCTGGTTTCTCGCGGATGGGATTTGGGTAATGTTGCTTCTATGCTTGAACGTGCAGGTACTGACGCGGCTCGTCCAGATTGGTTAGAAGATCAATTTGGTATTCGTGACGGTCAATACTTCTTAACTGAGCAACAAGCTCAGGCGATTCTAGAACTGCGTTTACACAGACTAACAGGCCTAGAACACGAGAAAATCTTAGATGAATATAAAGATTTGCTCGAAGTTATTGCTGAACTTATGCATATTCTTGCTAGCACTGAACGCTTGATGGAAGTTATTCGTGAAGAGCTAGAAGCAGTTCGTGACGGTTTTGGCGACCCTCGTCGTACAGAAATCACAGCGGCAATGCACGATATTGATATGGAAGATCTTATCACTCAAGAAGATGTGGTAGTGACGCTTTCTCACGAAGGTTACGTGAAATATCAAATCCTTAGCGACTACGAAGCTCAGCGCCGTGGTGGTAAAGGTAAGAGTGCAACTAAGATGAAAGATGAGGATTACATTGAGCGTTTGCTTGTTGCTAACACTCACGACAATATCTTATGTTTCTCTACTCGTGGTAAAACGTACCGCTTGAAAGTATATCAATTGCCTCAAGCGAGCCGAACCGCTCGTGGTAAGCCAATCGTCAACATTCTTCCACTTGAAGAAAATGAACGTATCACGGCTATCCTACCAGTTACTGAGTTTACTGAAGATAAGTTTATCTTTATGGCAACTGGTGACGGTACCGTTAAGAAGACATCATTAGCAAGCTTCTCTAACGTTCGTTCAAACGGCTTAATTGCGGTTAACTTACGCGACGAAGATTCACTGATTGGTGTTGACATTACTGACGGCGAAAGTGACATCATGCTGTTCTCTAAAGCGGGTAAAGTGGTACGCTTCAGTGAAGATAAGGTTCGTAGCATGGGACGTACTGCGTCTGGTGTACGTGGCATGAAGCTAGCGGAAGATGACCAAGTTGTGTCTCTGATTGTTCCTTCAAATGAAGGCGACATTCTAACTGTAACGCAAAATGGTTACGGTAAGCGAACGACGCTTGCTGAGTACCCAACGAAGGGTCGTGCAACACAAGGTGTAGTTTCTATCAAAGTATCAGATAGAAATGGCCCAGTTGTTGGCGCGGTACAAGTTGAGGAAGGTGATGAGATGATGATGATCACCGACGCTGGTACTCTAGTTCGTACACGTGTTTCTGAAGTTAGCCAAGTTGGTCGTAACACTCAAGGTGTGACGCTAATCCGCACGACTGAAGACGAAAATGTAGTTGGTTTACAACGCATTGATGAAGTCGAAGAGTCTGAAGTTTTGGACGGCGAAGATGTAGAAGGTCATATTGCTGAAGGTGAACAACCTGCTAGTGATATCGCTGAATCTTCTGACCAACCGGAAGCTCCGACTGAAGGTGGCGATAGCGAAGAGTAGTCTCAAGACTCACTGAGCATTCTCCCCAAAAACCGAGCCTTTGTGCTCGGTTTTTTTATCCATAAAATACATGACTTTTATTGATCAATCTTACAATTTACAAGCAAAAACAGATTGTAAGTGCCTAATTGATATACCATAAACTGATAATTAGAGTGAGAGGAAAGATGATGCAACAGTGGACATTCGTTTTTATCACTGTGACATGTATATTTATCGTTGGTTTTATCTATGCTATGACGCCAAAAGGGGAACAGAAGAAGTACTCTCTAGCGTTAGGCGTCGGGGTCGTAGGGTTAAGTGTGATCGCTTGGTCTGTCTTACGTCAGCCAGTACAAACTGTCGCAGTGGATACCCCAGTTAAGCACTCTAGTCAGAAAATGATGACATTGAAGGAGGAGTTGCAAGCTCAACTCACACAAGATCCTAATCAAGGCGAGCTGTGGTTTCAACTTGGCCATGGTTACGTTCTTGAAAATGATTTTCAATCGGCGCTGACGTGTTTTGATTACGCAATTCGACTCAGTGAGAGCCCAACTGCAAGTCAATATGCGGCAAAAGCAACAGCACTTTATTACGTTAGCTCGCAACAAATGAGTTCGGATGTTGTTGCACTGTTAGATGCTGCTTTTGAATTAGATCCACAAAACCAAACGGGTTTAATGTTAGTCGCAAATGATCACTTTATCAGTTTCCGTTATCAACTCGCGATAGATACATGGACAAAGATTCTGGACTCAGAAAGACAAGAAGTAGATAGAGTGAACTTGATTCAGTCGATTAACCGAGCCAAGGAGTTGGTTAACAATTGAAGCTTAGATACAACTTCCAATCTAGAATTTGCTCCTAAATTGGAAGTTGAGTGCTATTCATTCACTTAAGCTATTTATTCACCTAAGTTGTTCATTGTTCTATTCTGGTAACACCAACTTATCTACGATAAATGAGTTGATGTTTGTCGTTGAGTTCAGTCTAATTTGCTTCACTTTTGCGTATTCTGGGTCGTCGTGCCAGGCGAGTGCGGCTTCTTTATTTGGAAATTGAACCACAACCTTCATCTGAGCCATTTCCCCATCAACCACTTGCCCTTCATTTGTAGCAACAAGGATTTCTCCCCCGTGTTTAGCAATCGTCGCTGCCGTGATGCCAATCGAACCTGGGTTGTAAAGTGAATACTGTTCTGGATCTGAAACATCATAATTTAAAATGAAAAATACCGTCATAATATAGATTCTCTTATTTGGATTTTGGTTTAATTATAGAGTAGATATTTATTTATATTGCAGGAAATAGTCGCGGTTCAAAAGGGGAATAATATCCAATGATTATGGGTTGAAACGACCATAATAGAATTTGTCTTGATATGAATACGAACAAAACCGTAATGAGAATGTGTCTTAATATACTTATTGTTTGCTTCTTATTTGATATGAATAAATAGTACCAAAGAAGAAATGACTTTAAGTGATATTAGCGAATCGAACTTAACTCTCTTTTCGCTAGGAATAAAAAAACCAGCCACGAGGGCTGGTTTTTGGAACAACATTGCTTATTGCTTATTGCTTATTGCTTATTGCTTATTGCTTATTGCTTATTGTGCGTAAGCTTGCGAACGATCTATTTGTAGTCGTAGCCCGCTTCACGTTTTTCAGCTTGCTCTTCCCATTGTGGAACGATGGTTTCTAAGAATTTCTTCTTATCAGCATTCATCTTATCCATATTCATACCAAGTGCTTTTTGAGCTTTTGCTTTGGTAGAGATATCAGGGATTTGAACAGGTTCCGTAATGCCTTTCTTCGCAAGTAGGCGAATTAGCTTAGTACGCGCATCAGCGGCACGGTCAACTGCAGTACCTAGAACTTCAAGTGCTACTTCAGGAGCATGCATATGAACACCGTGAGAAGCGATAGCGTAGTCCCAGCGCCATTGTGCATGGCGAATATCTTGTAGGATAGGTTTCATTTCAGCTTCTGTTGCACCAGCATCCCATGCTGCGCCCGCCTCAAAGTGTGCTGCCACAATTTGCTTTTCAGCGGTTAGCTTCATGTTTGTCACTTGTGTTTTACGAGTCGCAACAATACTTTGCATTTGTTCTTTACTTTGAGTATGACATTGCGCACATGTGTCATCGAAACGGTCAAATGGGTTGCCTACTTTATGATCAGTAAAGACAGTGCCATCTTCTTTGGTGACTTTTGGCATGTGACAATCAACACAAGCAACTTTATTTTTGCCGTGAATACCTTCACGCCATGTTTCAAAGCCTGGGTGCTGTGCTTTTAGCATTGGTGCTTTCGATACTTTATGCGTCCAATCTTTAAAGCCTAATGCATCGTAGTACTCTTCCATCTCTTCAACTTTTGTGCCGTTATCCCACGGGAATTTGACGCCTTTTGTTGGGCCAGTAAAGTAGTATTCTACGTGGCACTGAGAACAAACAGAAGATTGTTGATCTAAGCGGGACTGATGATCAAAGTTTTTGCCGATGGTGTCAAAAGCACGTTCAACATACGGACGAGTGATTTTTAATGCAGGCTCGCCATTTTTGAATTCATCGCTTTTCGTATCGTGACAATCAGAACAGCCGATAGGGTTAACGATTTCATTACCTAAACGTGCCCATTTGCCTTCGAAGTATCCATCTTCACCACGATCTTCAATTGAACGAGCTACATCAGGGCTTTTACAGCTCCAACATGCCATTGGCATTGGACCCGTTTTTCCATCTGTTGGTCCGCCTGTTCTTAGTGTTTGGCGGACATCATCTACTGCGTAAAAGTGACCACGAGCTTTGTTGTAATCTTTTGCAAAACCGTAGCCAGCCCACATGATAACCATATTTGGATCGCTTTTTAGGGCATCTTCCAGCACTTCACTTTCAGATGTTTGCTTCCAAGTTTGGTATTGGTCTGGGTGGTTTTGTTCAAATTGGGTATTTCGTGGGTCACCAATTTCTTTTTCTTCTGATGCTGCAAAACTGGCGAAACCAACTAAAGAGGTGGTTACCATCAGTAAGGTTGCAGCCGAATTACGTATCCAGTGCTTTTTCAAAATAATATCTCCGTATTCTAGATTTTTTATAACAAGCGTTGTGAACTGGCTATATTCCAAATAAGAACTGGAGAGTTGTTGAAATAATAGTACATATCTTGAAACATTTATTAGCAATTATATCTAGAATTGTCTTAGATCAAATATCAATAGTGATCCATGTCACATCTGGTTCCGTATAACCCTAAAGGGGTAGTTATTAAGCTTGTTTCTTCAAATAGTTCATATAGTTAGAGATATGACCATTATATTAATAAGGTGAAATAGGTCACTAATTTGAGAGGTGTATATATATATTCTACTACTATAGAGTTATTATATTTACTTATAGCGTTGTGGCTTATCCAAAATAAGAATTGATATCATTTAGATTTGGCAATATACCATTCTAAAGGTACATTTTATTTGACCGGAATAATTAAGTAGAGAGCTTAATTTCGCTGGTATAAGGAAAGGATATAATGGGCAATATAAAATTGACCATAGCCATAATGTTGAAGTCTCTTCTAGCATTCTGTCTCTATGGTTATTCCATCCATGCCGTTGCCGACTCTTCATCTGTTCAGCTTGAAGATGCCTCGACACGACATGAAGTCAGCCTCATTCGTGATAAAGATTATAAATGTGTGCAATGTCATAAAGATTCAAAAGAAACTCTTTTTGGTTCTCATGGCGAAGATGCGCATAAAATTCTTGGACGCGAAGTAAATTGTACGGAATGTCATAGCAATATTAGTCCAGATCACCGTGAAGGTGCTCCGAAGGTTATTAAGTACTCCAACGCTCAATCGCAACCTGGCTCTGAAAAGGTATTCCTTGAACCTGACGCTATTTTAAAAGCGAACAGTCAATGTACCGATTGTCATAAGCCAGAATATTTACGTGAGTCCAGTTGGACACACGATGTTCACGCGAAAAACTTAACTTGTTCTAATTGCCACGATGTTCACGCTAAGAAAGCGAAAGTATTGGCATTCGACAAGAAAGAAAAAATTAAGCTATGCGTGGATTGCCACTCAGACTTCAACCAGTTAAAAGAAGAGGAGTGATGTTATGAGTTGTTCTAGACGTAATTTCTTAGCAGGCGCTGGTGCCGTTATTGTTACTACTGGTGTTGCGGGTACCGCTGTTGTTACTAGCCGTAAAACATTGGCAAGCGTTCAAGAAGATGGCAATAAACGCTATGGTATGATCCACGATGAAACTGCTTGTATCGGTTGTACGGCATGTTCAGATGCTTGTCGTGAAGTAAATAATGTTCCTGAAGGTGTATCACGATTAGAGATCATTCGCAGTGAACCACAAGGCGAATTCCCTGATGTTGAATACCGTTTTACTCGCCAATCTTGTCAACATTGTGAAAATGCTCCTTGTGTTATGGTTTGCCCTACAGGCGCAGCCTATAAAGATGAGAAAACAGGCATCGTCGATGTGCACCACGATAAGTGTGTCGGCTGTGGCTACTGTTTAGCGGCTTGTCCTTACCAAGTTCGTTTCTTCCATCCTGAAAACAAATCAGCAGATAAATGTAACTTCTGTCGTGACACAAATCTTGCTCAAGGTAAATTACCGGCATGTGTCGAGTCTTGCCCGACGAAGGCGCTGACATTTGGTGACTTGAACGATCCTGAAAGTGAGATCAATCAAGTATTGAAGAATGAAGTGGTTTATCGAGATAAGGTTCATTTGGGTACTAAGCCTAAGTTGTTCAAAGTACCGCATCAGAAAGGGGAGATTTCATCATGAGTGCATGGGACACCGCATTTCAATCTAGCACAGTCGTGTGGGATTGGATTATTGCTATCTACTTGTTCTTAGCTGGTATGTCAGCAGGTGCTGTAATGATCTCAATTTACCTTAAACGCAAGGTAATTGAAGGAAACCCAGCTGAAAATGGTATTTTGAAAGCGACGGCTTTCCTTGCACCATTCGGTATCATATCTGGCCTAACGATTCTTATTTTCCATCTAACAAAACCACTTTCGTTTTGGAAAATAATGATCTTCTTTAATCCAACATCGGTGATGTCTATGGGGGTTATTCTCTTCCAAGTCTACATGGCGGTATTGTTTGTTTGGATTGGTATCATCTTTAAAAAACAAATTGTCGATTTCCTACAAGGTCGCTTTGCATTTGTTGATGGTTTACTGGAGAAATTCACTAAGTTTGAGAATTCAATTGAGCTATTCCTTGGGTTCCTTGCGCTACTACTAGCGGCTTATACTGGTTTCCTATTGTCAGCACTTCAAACGTACCCAATGCTGAATAATCCAGTACTTCCAATACTGTTCTTGTTTTCAAGCCTATCCTCTGGTGCTGCGGCATGTATCTTATTCGGCGTTCTTGTATTTAAAGAGTCTCCACATGGGCCAAGTGTTTCATGGATCCACGGGTTTGAACGTCCAGTCGTTATGTTTGAGTTGTTCGTTTTGGTCACCTTCTTCACTGGACTAATTTTCTCTGGTGGACAGGCTGAGATTTCGGCAATGAATGCGATTGGCGAAGGCTTTTGGGCATCTTGGTTCTGGTGGGGCGTAATTGGCGCAGGTATGTTGCTACCGCTTCTACTTAATGCAGTCACGCCTAAGTCAATTCGTCATAGTGGCGGTTTTATTTTAGTCGTAACAACGCTGAGTTTAGTGGGCGTATTGATGTTACGTACTTTCATTCTATACGCAGGTCAAATGACAGTTGTTTAAATCAGTTTTGATTGATAACACTAGTGTTTGAAAGTGTCATTGCTTGTAAACTATAAGCTCCACTGATTTTGGTGGGGCTTTTTTTTGAGGTTTTATGATTGGTGAGTTAGGTCTATTTTCTCTTGTTCTAGTCGCTTGTTTGAGTTCAATAATCTGCGTGGCTATTGGCTGGAAAAGACAGCAAAACTCGCCGATTGAACTCTCTACTGTGCGCTCTTGTACTCAGCTATCTGCGCTGTTTTCTATCGTGAGTATAGTCCTGCTTGGCTTCGCCTTCTATATTGATGATTTTTCAATATCATATGTTGCAGCACACTCTAATACTGAATTACCGATATTTTTCAAATTGGCGGCCGTATGGGGTGGTCATGAAGGCTCCCTGCTTTTCTGGGTTTTAACTCTTGGGTGCTGGAGTGGTTTAATTACGTTGAACCGACGTTATCCGCGAGCATATTTGATCAATGTTCTCTGGGTGATGAATGGCTTAATTGCTGTGTTTGCGTGGTTTACGCTTATCGCATCCAATCCATTTGTGATGAGTTCTATGATTCCTGTAGAGGGGCGAGATTTAAATCCTATGCTCCAAGATGTGGGGTTAATATTCCATCCGCCATTGCTCTACTTGGGCTATGTTGGCCTTTCGACGGTACTGGCATTTGCCGTTGCCGCCTTATTAACACCGGAAATAGAGTACAACTGGGTTAAGTATTGTCAGCCTTGGTGCCAGAGCGCTTGGGTGTTTCTAACTGGTGGCATTATTCTGGGCTCTTGGTGGGCTTATTACGAACTAGGCTGGGGCGGTTGGTGGTTTTGGGATCCGGTAGAAAATGCATCTTTATTGCCGTGGTTAACTTCAACAGCACTATTGCACTGTTTGTCTGTTGCTCGTTATAAGCGTCAGCTAATGAAATGGGCGTTTTCGCTGTCTTTTATCACTTTCAGTTTGAGCATTCTAGGCACGTTCATCGTTCGATCTGGAGTACTGACATCCGTTCATGCTTTTGCCGTTGATCCGGGGAAAGGATTGACACTCTTATTGATACTTTCACTTGTTTTATTCGGATCATTTTGTCTATTGCTGGCTAGAGGCGACGAGATTAAATCCGAGTCTATCACTCACTTTCTGAGTAAGAGTTTTGTGTTACTGCTGGCCAATAGCCTGCTTATTGTTGCGATGATAGTTGTCCTCGTTGGGACCTTCTATCCAATGCTATTTAGTTTATTAGGATTAGGAAATATTTCGGTAGGAGCTCCTTACTTCAATACCGTTTTTTCTCCGCTAGCGCTCATTGCTCTATTTATGATGGGAGCCAGCCCTTTTATTTCTTACTACAAACAGCGCAAGAACGTAAAACAAGTCGTTATCATTACCGCTATTGCTTCTATCGTTGTTGGTGTATTGCTCTACCAGGTTCAAGTTGAATACAGTGCTTGGCTAGTACAACTAACCTGGATAATAGCAGTTTGGGTGGTGTTATCTCATCTGTATTTGCTGAAATTTTCGCTGGCAACATCGGGTCGAGCACGAAGCATTGCGGTTAATATGGCGCATATTGGTGTTGCTGTTGTTTGTATAGGTTCTGCGATGAATAGCGAACACTCTTATGAACTTAACCGTAGAATGGCACCAGGAACAGAAGTGGTATTCGCTGACTGGACGATCAAACATTTAGACACTGAGTTATATATTGGGCCAAACTATACATCAGAGAAGATATGGTTAGAGATTAGCGGCAATAACCGGACAGATATCATTATACCTGAGAGACGCCATTATCAAGTCCGCGTAATGAATATGAGTGAACCGGCTATGAAATGGTTCTGGCATGGTGATATTTATGTCACGGTTGGAGAGAAGGTCGATCTCAAATCCTATGCTGTAAGGATTCAATACAAGGCGTATGTTCGCTGGATATGGCTAGGAGCGCTGCTTTCGATTTTAGGCGTGGTGTTGCTTTTAGTTCAACCAAAACGCAGTCGCGAAAATCAACAAAAAACCAATACAGGGGCTGGCTTTGCAAAATAAAACCAAACTAAAAATTGGCGTACTGTTCCTCGTGATGTGTGCTTTTATTGGCACGCTGACCATTGGGTTATCTGAGAGTCAGAGTAGTAAATCCGTTTCGGTTAATAAACCTTTGCCTGAGTTCATGCAAGCGGACTTAAGAGATTCACAGCAAGTTCTCACCAAGGTTGATGTTCTTACAGAGAATGTTCAATTGCTCAATGTATGGGCCTCTTGGTGTGGCGTTTGTAAATCAGAGCATGAATTTCTCAAAGAATTGAAAGATGAGAATATTAATATCATCGGTTTGAATTATAGGGATGATCTTAAATCGGCAAATAATATGCTCTTGGAGGAGGGTGATCCTTACAGAAGGATCATATTTGATCCTCGTGGAGAGTTTGCGTTGGATCTTGGCGTTATTGGTACTCCTGAATCTTATTTAATTAACAGGGATGGAATTATAATTAAGAAATACAGTGGAGCATTAACCCGTGATATTTGGAACCAAGAATTTAAACGCTACTTTAATAATTGATGAATCGTTGAAGAAAAACTATGCGAATACTATATTTTTTTATGATGGTTGTATTAGCCTCTTGTCATGCTCAAGCCTCAACTGACGAGGTGTTTGTCGGAGCAAGTAAAGAAGTCAGCCAACAGGTTGAATTGTTTGAGTTTGATACGCCTTTACAGCAGAAACATGCCATTTTACTCGCAAAGTCATTGCGTTGCCCACAGTGTCAGAACCAAAATCTTGTCGAATCTAACTCTCCAATAGCTAAAGATTTGCGCTTAAAAGTCTTTACCATGGTAAAAGAGGGTAAGTCAGAAGAAGAAATAATAGAATTTATGACGGATCGTTTTGGTGATTTTGTTATGTATAAGCCCACATTTAATGCGAAAAATCTATTACTTTGGATCTTTCCACTGCTGTTGTTGATCTTATTTCTACTCTTTGCGATAAAAAGTGTTAAAAAAAAGAGTTTGTGACTATTATTCCATTTTCAATTAATGATTGTGTAATATATAAACGAAGTGATATTATTTAATCAAATAATATCACTTCGCACTATACCAAACGTTAATTGAATATAAGGCTTTGCACATGGACTCGATAACCTCGCAATTAAAAAATGACTTTTATGCGCATCTTCGTTCTATGCAAGCCAATAATTCCGGAATCTCGACCTCAAGTGTTTCTCTACTCACTCAAGAAGAGCTTTCTGAACTGGAAAGTGTTTGGATTCAATTAGCGGTGTGGAAAAAATCGCAGAAACAGCAACTGAATTGCTAATGTGTTCGTTATGTGTGGATAATATAACACATTGAAAATAAGCAACTTTAGTATAATGCCTCAATTTTATCATTATAAAATTGGGGCTTTTTATTGCCTGTGGATTGAAATGTTATAATATAACAATTATGATTTGGTCATTGAAAAATGAGGCGTGAGTCCCCATAGTTGAAGAATCGTAGTGCGAATACACTGCATTCCTTTTCTAAAATGCAGACAACAAATAGTCAAGTGAGTGAGAATATGGCGGAAGTACGTGCCAGAATAGAGTTGAAAGTCGGAGCAAAGAGTAATATCGATGCAGAGATGCTCTCTTTTAAAGGATTAGAAACGGATAAGGAACATGTAGCGGTTGTCTTCAAGTCTGTTGATCAGCTACCCACAATTCCGTTAGTTAGAATGCATTCAGAGTGCTTGACTGGCGATGTTTTTCATTCATCCCGTTGTGACTGTGGTGAGCAGTTAGAAGAAACGATCCAAAAGATGGGTGAGCAAGGCGGCATCATTCTTTATTTACGGCAAGAAGGTCGTGGTATTGGTCTATATAACAAGATTGATGCATACAAACTTCAAACTGAAGGGATGAATACCTATGAGGCGAACAATCATCTTGGATTTGGTGATGACCTTAGAGACTTCACTGAAGCCGCACAAATGTTAACAGCATTGGGTATTAATAAAATTCATTTAGTTACCAATAATCCTAAAAAAATCAATGATCTTAAGAACTTTGGTATTGAAATAGAATCAGTCGTTAACACGCTCGCTCATATTAAATCGGGCAACGAAAGCTATTTACAAGCGAAAGTCTCTCATGGGAAACACAACCTGAAGTTGTAGCCCTTCCTTAAAGTCTCTTCCCTAGATTTTCTGTTGAATTTGAATAAAGCCTCACTATTGTGAGGTTTTTTTGTTTTTGTCTTGCAAAAAAATTGTAAATTTGTATTATCCCAAACCTAAGTGCAAATGATAATAAGTTGCACTATCAATATAATTAAAATTTAGAATACGATTAAGCTCAACAAGGACGCTTTCATGACTATTAAACATTTAGTGGCAACAACCATTGCATCGTCACTACTTCTAGCTTCAGGCTCTACATTTGCCGCAGTAACTAAAGATCAAGTAGTAGAGCATTACGCAGATATTGCTCACGCGGTATTTGAAGACTCTGTTATTACAGCGAAAACTCTGGACACAGCAATTGATGGGTTTTTAGCCCAACCTTCAGCATCAAGTTTTGAGAAAGTAAAACAAACTTGGTTAGATTCACGCGTACCGTACCAACAATCTGAAGTATTCCGTTTTGGTAACGTCGTGGTCGATGACTGGGAAGGGCAACTGAATGCTTGGCCTCTTGATGAAGGTTTAATTGATTATGTTGGTAGTGATTATCAGTATGAGCTTGGTAATGAAGGTGCGAGTGCAAATATCGTAGCTAACAAAACTCTTAAAGTTGGTTCAAGTGTTATTGATGCAACGACCATCACTCCTGAGTTGATCGCAGATTTAAATGAAATTGGTGGCTCTGAAGCGAATGTAGCCTCTGGATACCATGCGATTGAATTCTTACTTTGGGGTCAAGATCTTAACGGTACAAATGCTGGTGCAGGCGCTCGTGCATACACCGATTTCGTTGTAGGCAGCGAATGTACAAATGGCAACTGTGATCGACGTGGTCAATATCTTAAAGCGGCTGCTGAACTTTTGATCCAAGATCTTGAGTGGATGGAAAAACAGTGGGAAGCCGGTGAAAAAGGTAACTATCGCCAAGAGCTATTAGCAGATTCTGCTGATAACGGTTTGCGTAAAATGCTGTTCGGCATGGGGTCACTTTCATTAGGTGAGTTAGCCGGCGAGCGTATGAAAGTGGCATTAGAGGCAAACTCAACGGAAGATGAGCATGACTGTTTCTCTGATAACACTCATAACTCTCACTACTACAATGAGCAAGGGATCTATAACGTTTATACAGGTTTGTACAAACGTGAAAGTGGCAAGTTACTTTCAGGACCTAGCCTTTACGATTTAGTGGCTCAGAAAGACAAAAAAGCAGCTAAAGAGATCCAGAAACAGTTCGATCTAGCTCGCGCACAAGTTGGTCAATTGGTGACTTCAGCAGAGAAAAACAATCAGCATTTCGATCAACTGATTGCAGCTAACAACCCGGCAGGTAATGCTTTGGTTAATAAGACAATCATGGCATTGGTTGCACAAACTGGTTCTATTGAAAGAGCGGCATCTGTCATTGGTATCAGCAGCTTAAACCCAGATACTGCCGATCACGAATTCTAAGCATAAAATAATAATATAGAAGGGCTCTCTTGAGCCCTTTCTGCTATCTCTAAAATAATAATCATATTTAAGTCAATGACAGCGGAAACCGCCTGCAATATGACCACTCTTTGATGGCATTTTTGAAAGCTAAATTACACAATAAGAATACAGTTATGAAATCATATATTTTCTCAGCAGCTATTGCCTTGATCACATCGTTTTCAATACAGGCAAGTGATGTTAAATCTGGTGGGCAAACCAGTGTAAAAAAAGAAGGGAGCAATGCCTTTTCTTTACCTGCTGCAAATTTACCAATGAGCAAACGCCTTGATTTTAGCGTTGGTAACAGTTTTTTCCGTAATCCGTGGGTGCAAGCACCAGCTTCAACCGATGCTCGTGATGGATTAGGACCTCTATTCAATACGAATGGTTGTCAGAACTGCCATATTAAAGATGGGCGAGGGCACGCTCCTGAAAAAGGGGATACTCATGCCGTCTCTATGCTAGTTAGGCTAAGCATTCCAGCCATGACGGCAGAGCAAAAAAAAGCGTATATCAAAGATGGTGTCATTCCAGAACCCACGTACGGTGGTCAACTACAAGACTTTTCCTTACCAAATATAAAACCTGAAGGTTCAATTCAAATTGATTACACCGATGTCCCTGTCACGTTTAAAGATGGTTTCGTTGTCACCTTACGTAAACCCACATTAACCATTAATGATCTCGGCTTTGGTGAGATGCACCCAGACACTCAATTTTCTGCTCGCGTCGCCCCTCCTATGATTGGTCTTGGTCTGCTTGAAAGTATTCCTGAAAGTACTATTTTGGCGTTTGCTGAACAACAGAAGCTAGCGGGACAAGGCGTTTCAGGTAAAGCTAACCGTGTATGGGACGTTCAAGCGGAAGAATTTGCGCTTGGTCGTTTTGGTTGGAAAGCTGGACAGCCGAATTTGATGCAGCAAAACGCGGCCGCCTTTAATGGTGATGTTGGATTAACGAGTTCACTTTTCCCAAATGAAAACTGTACATCGAAACAGAGCTTATGCGATGAATTGCCAAATGGTGGCGATATTGAAGTAAGTGATAATATTCTAGACTTTGTAGAGTTCTACTCTCAGCACCTTGCTGTCCCTATTCGCCGTAACGTGAAAGACGAAACCGTAATGAAAGGGCAAGCTCTTTTTGCTCAATCTGGTTGCCAAAGCTGTCACCAAACCAATATCAAGACGGCAAATCGTGAGGGTCTACCCGCGATTTCAAACCAAGTAATTAACCCTTATACCGATATGTTACTGCATGATATGGGTGAAGGGCTTGCAGATAATCGTCCTGAGTATTTAGCAAATGGCCAAGAGTGGAGAACAGCGCCGCTATGGGGCATTGGCTATACAAAAGAAGTCAACGGGCACACGATGTTTTTGCATGATGGTCGAGCAAGAAACCTTCTGGAAGCTGTGCTTTGGCATGGTGGAGAAGCGAAATCAGCAAAACAGCAAGTTCTCGGTTTTGACAAAGCAGAACGTGATGCGCTGATTGCTTTCTTAAACTCATTGTAAGGAGAAGTATATGTGGTTAAAAATATCTCGGATAATGAGTTTAATTGTTCCGACCGTATTGGTTTTAGGATGTCAGAGTACTGACTCGAAACACTCATCAAACCAAGCTGTGTTGAGCAAAATGGACACGACTGAACATATCAGTTCCAGTTTGTACCAAGTACAGTTTCAATCGGCTATGAAACTGAACGAACAAGCAATATCTTTAAATAAGTCGATGAAATCATTCTGCTCAAATGGAGCCGACCTTTCGGATTTAAAAGGATATTGGCAAGCATCGATGGCGGCTTGGATGCATTTACAAGGACAGGAGAGAGGCCCGGTAAAAGCATTGGAGCAGAGTTGGAATGTTCAATTCTGGCCAGACAAAAAGAACACGACAGGTCGAAAAATGTCTCAGTTGGTGTCATATGATAAATCATGGACAGCTGAAGAGATCTCGAACCAGAGTGTGACGGTGCAAGGTCTTGGTGCTATTGAGTGGATGTTGTTTGACGCCCAGTCACCTCTGCTTACCAATAAAGGTGAGACGTGCTCATCAGCGACTGCAATCAGCCAGAATTTACAGAATCGTACTTCACAGATTCGACAGGCATGGCTCATTAACCCTTGGACCTCGATGAATGAAGCACAGTGGAATTCGGAATACGTGAGCCTACTTTCGAATCAGCTTGAATACAGTATGAAGAAGTTGAGTCGACCACTGGCAAAAATGGGCCATCCACGAGCCTACTTTTCTGAGTCGTGGCGTTCTGCTTCATCGTTATCCAATCTGAAGGAGAATCTGAAAGCGATGCAGGCTATTTATTTTGCCAATGGTTCTGGATTGGATGCGATCTTGCGTGCAAGAGATAAAGGCGAACTTGCTGATCGAATCGCTTTACAGTTTGATATGGCCATCGACACTTGGCCAGAGCAAGACAGCCTATTCAATATGCTACAAACTAAGAGTGGGTACCAAAACGTACTTGCACAATACAATAAATTAGAACAGCTTAAGTATTTGATCCATGAAGAAGTGGCAATTGAACTTGGCGTAGTGATAGGATTTAACGCGACCGATGGTGACTGATTTAAATCGAAGAACGCTATTGAAAGCGGCTATGTATGGGGCGATGGTTCCTGTATTGCCCTATGGATGTGCAGCGCAATCAGTCAACGCCAATGCTTCTCCGGCATTGATAGGTTGCTCCTTGAGTGCAAAAAAGCAGTATCGTGCTGTTGTCGCTGATGAATCTGGCGTTGAAATTCACTCATTACCAATACCTGAGCGTGGTCATGGCGTTGCTATCAATAGCCAACATGGTGAGGATCAGTATAAATATCACGCTGCAGTTTTTGCTAGGCGTCCAGGTTCATATTTAATGGTGTTCGATTATTTATCTGGTGAGCAGATCTTGCTGCGGCCAGCGGATAAAAATCGCCATTATTATGGCCATGGTGTTTTCAGTAATGATGGTATGTACTTGTATGCAACCGAAGGTGAACGTGGTACTAGCCGTGGGATCATTGGTGTATACCGTGTTCAAGATGGCTATAAGAAAGTGGAAGAGTTTTCCGGTTTTGGATTGGGGCCCCATGAAGTGATCGCAATGCCAGATAATACACTCGCGATTGGGGTAGGTGGCGTTCATACCGATGGACGAAAAGCATTGAATCTCGACGCTATGTCGCCTAGTTTGAGTTATGTATCCGCAGAAGGAAAGTTACTCGATCAAGTTTCTCTTGATGACCGCCACTTAAGCATTCGACACTTAGCACATGACGGAAGTGATACCGTGCTTTGCGGTCAGCAGTACCGTGGTGAACCTGATGAGTATCCCTCTTTACTGGCGATGCACCGTCGCGGTGGCGATATGGTTCAGCTTCAAGCAGAGCCTGAACAGTGGGCACGTTTCAATCACTATATTGCAAGCATTGCAGCAAGTGATGAATTGATTCTGGCGACATCGCCTCGTGGCAACTGTTATGGGATATGGTCGAAAGAGAGTGGCGCATTGATCGAATTAGCGGCACTTCCTGATGCATCCGGGGTGATTGAAGCTAACGGCATGTTTAAGGTGAGCTCTGGCTCTGGCTCGGTTGTTACTCGCAATAAGCAGCAATCCACTTCTAAATACTCTGGCGTGCAATGGGATAACCATTGGTCTGCCATTTGATCTATTGAATCACATTTTGACTTGAGCTTTTACGATGACGGCCCTTGATTGTTAAGGGCTGTACACAAAAATGTTCGGGGTTGGGTTCATATTCGAACTGAATGCCGGCATAAGATTGTAGAGTCAAACACACTGCTTTATCTGAATTCTGACAATTTTTTACTCTGATAATATCGCATTTACTCCCCGCTAAAATTTCGCGAGATTCTTACATCTTAAGTAAAGTGATGAGACGATATAAATACAATTTTCAATAATTTCAATATTTTAGTGTGACCGCAGTGAACTCATCTGCTTTTTAACTATCCACAATTCAAATATCGGAGTGTTTAACTTCTAATTGTTAACTTATTGGTGTTTAGTGTGGTTTTTGTCTATTTTATGGGATTATTGATGGCGATGCCTTGTGTTTGCCATATTTGTGCGTATTCTTTGTGTGAACTAAATGTTAAATTTATTGATTGTTAATGTTTCTTTATCAAGGAGTCGATGATGTTACATAACCACGAGAGTACCCTACATATCACTAGTTTATCCCGTCACGCTTTAGAACAGTTATCCCCTTCATTTAACCAACTACCATCAACAGAACATGCGGATGGTAAATATCGATTACGTCGTTATTCAGTTATATGCCTGCAAGATGGAACCGTGACAGAGTTGGATAACCCAGGGTTTGTACAAACTGATGATATTAACCATTTTCAAGGTGATATTGTCCGTCAATTTGAATCCATTGAGCAGGGCATTCTCGATAGTGATGGCATGAAGGAGATGTGCCAACTGTTTGTTGATAGCAACAAGTTACCTAACGGGCAAGAAATTGAAATTCATCAAATTCGAATCGCAGCAATATACGATGAGACACAAGTTGCGCCGGAAGGGGTTCACCAAGATGGTTTTGATCACCTTGCATTAATCGGTATTGATCGTAGTAACATCATTGGTGGTGAGATTATGCTGTACAACAATAGCAATGAAGCACCATTTTTCAGAAAAATTCTTGAGAATGGTGAAGTAGCAATGCTAGCCGATAGCAAGCTGTGGCATAACGCTCAACCGATATGTCCCGTCGAGAATGAAGAAAAAGGGCATATGGATGTTTTTGTTCTGACAGCAAAGGATGCGCGTAATGAGCTTCAATCTTAATTCTGTTCGTGAACAGTTTAGTGCGTTATCTCAGCAATATAATGGAAAGCCCGTAATATTCTTGGATGGCCCTGGAGGTTCTCAAGTGCCGAAATCTGTTTTGGACGCGATGACAAGTTATCTCGGTTTCTATAACTCCAATCTAGGCGGGCATTTTTTTTCGAGTCAACACACGACAAATCTGATGACACAGGCAAGAGAGTCAGTTCAAGCTCTAGTGAATGCAGAAACTCCCGATAATATGGTGTTTGGGGCGAACATGACGTCGTTGACCTTTCAATTGAGTCGAGCAATAAGCCGAGATTGGAAGGCTGGAGATGAAATCATCGTCACAGCATTAGATCACTATTCAAATGTTTCAAGTTGGCAGCAAGCGGCTGAAGATAAAGGCGTTGTAGTACATCAGGTTAAAGTCGATGAAAGTAATTGCTCGTTGGATATGGATCACTATGCCTCTCTGCTTAGTGAGAAAACTAAGCTGGTGGCGGTAACATTCGCATCGAATACCACAGGTTCAATTGTCGATGTAAAAACAGTGATCGAACAGGCTCACTCTGTTGGCGCGAAAGTGTATGTTGATGCTGTTCATTACGCGCCGCATCATCTGATTGATGTTCAAGATTTAGGCTGTGACTTTCTAGCCTGTTCGGCTTATAAGTTCTTCGGCCCACATGTTGGTATTGCATATATTGCACCTCAATGGCTGCAAACCATTCAACCTTACAAAGTTGAACCTGCAACGAATTTAGGCGCTGGTCGGTTCGAAACTGGCACTCAAAGCTTTGAAGGCTTAGCTGGCGTGATCCAAGCGGTGGAGTATTTGTCTCAATGGGGCGAGCAAGGTAGCTCGTTGAGGAAGAGGCTTGAACAGAGTTTTAGCCAATATAATCAGCATGAACAAGCGCTCAGTGAATACTTCTTAAAACGCTTGAGTACCCTTGGTGATAAGGTCGCTCTACATGGGCGTGAAGAAGCTGATTCGAACCTTCGTACTCCAACCTTTGCTGTTACATTCAAACATCATCATCCCGAATTTGTCGCTAAAAGTTTAGGTGAACACAACATCTGCGTCTGGAATGGCCACTTTTATGCGCTGGGGCTGATTAGGCAACTTGGCTTAGAGGAGAGTGGTGGTGTCGTAAGAATCGGCTTCATGCATTACAACACAATAGAAGAGGTCGATCAGCTGTTTGAGGCGCTTAACGGGCTGTAAATTTACTCGACTAATTGATGTATACTTGAAAGATATCAATACCAATCAGAGATACGCTGGTTGGTATTTTTTATGCTCTTATCAAAATATAATGATCCTGTTTATGACGCTATTTCCGTCTTTTTCATATTTTTGGGAACAAAAGTGGCCGGTAGTGCTCCAACCACTTACATTTTAAGGGTCTTTTTGAAGAAATTAGATGCCATTTGAGAGCGAAACTTTTATCCTACCAAGGATTTTTTAAGGAAGTTGAATATGATCATCAAACCTAGAATTCGTGGATTTATCTGTACTACAACGCACCCAGTGGGTTGTGAAGCGAACGTAAAAGAACAAATTGCTTATACTAAGGCGCAAGGCCCAATCAAAAATGCACCTAAGCGTGTACTTGTTGTGGGTTCATCAAGTGGCTACGGTCTATCTTCTCGTATTGCAGCGGCATTCGGTGGCGGGGCATCAACGATTGGTGTTTTCTTTGAAAAAGCGGGTACTGAGAAAAAACCTGGTACGGCGGGTTACTACAACTCAGCTGCTTTTGAAAAGTGTGCACATGAAGAAGGCTTGTACGCTAAAAGCTTAAATGGCGATGCATTCTCAAATGAAGCTAAACAAAAAACAATCGATTTAATCAAAGAAGACTTAGGTCAAATCGATATGGTGGTTTACTCATTAGCGTCTCCTGTTCGTAAGCTCCCTGATTCTGGTGAGTTGATTCGTTCATCTCTGAAGCCTATCGGTGAGACATATACGGCTACAGCGGTTGATACCAATAAAGATCAAATCATTGAAGCGAGCGTTGAGCCTGCAACTGAAGAAGAGATCAAAGACACTGTGACGGTAATGGGCGGTGAAGATTGGGAACTTTGGATGAATGCGCTTTCTGATGCAGGCGTGCTTGCTGAAGGCTGCAAAACGGTTGCTTACAGCTACATCGGAACAGAGCTAACATGGCCTATCTACTGGGATGGCGCGTTAGGTAAAGCGAAGATGGATTTAGATCGCGCTGCAATGGCATTAAATGAGAAGCTTAGCTCAACAGGTGGTACCGCGAATGTTGCAGTACTTAAATCTGTTGTGACTCAGGCAAGCTCTGCGATTCCTGTTATGCCGTTATACATTGCGATGGTATTCAAGAAGATGCGCGAAGAAGGCGTACATGAAGGCTGTATGGAACAGATCTTCCGTATGTTTAGCCAACGTCTGTATAAAGAAGATGGCAGCGTTGCAGAAGTGGACGATAAAAACCGTTTACGCCTAGATGACTGGGAACTGCGTGAAGACATCCAACAGCATTGTCGTAACCTTTGGCCACAAGTGACGTCTGAAAACCTAAAAGAACTAACGGATTACGTTGAGTATAAAGAAGAGTTCTTGAAACTGTTTGGTTTCGGTGTAGACGGTGTTGATTACGACGCTGACGTAGCTACAGCCATCGATTTTGATGTGATTGATATTTAAGTCGATTAATCAGAAATTACTGATAAAAGAAAAGGCGCTCATTGAGCGCCTTTTTGTTATCTGACCGTTTCGACTTTTAGCTAAGAATAATTAAGAACGTTCCTGCTAAAGTCATCAATATATTGGCGATAGCATAAGTGCCTGCGTAGCCCAATGCAGGAATGGTCGATTTTGCGTACTCATTAACGACATCCATTGCTGGCGCACACGTTCTTGCTCCAATAATGGCACCGAACAACATGGCTCTGTTCATTTTTAAAACATACGCCCCGACTAAATACGCGAGCATCACGGGAACCACACTCACGATGAGTGATAAGCCAATAACTTGAGGTCCAACTTGGGTTAAATGCTCGAACATATTCCCACCGGCACTTAAACCGATCCCCACCATAAAGAACATTAAGCCAAGGTCTTTAACCATGTTCAATGCACCTTGCGGGACATAACCAAAAGTAGGGTGATTGGCTCTTAAGAATCCAAGGGTAATACCGGCAAGTAATAACCCTACAGCGTTACCTAAGCTGAAAGAGACCTGCCCAAAGGTCATTGTGACTAACCCGAAGAGTAGGCCTAAAATAAAGAAGCTACAGAATGCAAGTAAATCAGCCATTTGGCTATGTATAGAAATGAAACCAATTTTTTCCGCTAGACCATGAACTCGGCTCTTTTCACCACTAATTTGCAGGACATCACCTTTAGCGAGAACGATGTCCAAATCCATCGGCATTTCGATTTGAGCTCGCGTTACAAGGTTTAGAAAACACCCATACTCTGACAGGTTGAGATCCGAAAGGCGCTTACCTGCGATACTGTCACTTTTAACTACGATCTCTTCTTCAACCACGCGCAAATCGAGTAAATTTCGATCGAAAACTTCCTTGCCGTTTCTGAAACTAGGATCTAGGCGAGCATGACTATCTGGAAAACCCACTAATGCTATTTCATCACCTTCTTGTAAAATAGCATCCCCATCAGGATGGGCAAGAATGCCATTACGACGAATTCGTTCAATGTAACAACCTGTTTGTCGGTAGATACCAAGCTCACGTAGGTTTTTGCCATCAGTCCAGTCAATCAGCTCTTGCCCAACTCGATAGGCTCGAATAATAGGTAAGTAGACCTTACGCTGACTTCCGCCTCCTAGACCGCGCTCTTTTGCGATCTGTTGAGCCGAATCGTGCAAATTCTCTTTTTGAAGCTTAGGCAGCAATTTAGCAAACATTATCATGCTGATTAAGCCAACCAAATACGCCATAGCGTAACCGACTGAAATACTCTCAAGTATCAGTCCGATATCCATATTTCGCGGAATATTCGCCAGTCCGGAATTTAATGCATCCTGAGCACCTACTAAAACGGGTGTTGCGGTCAGTGCTCCTGCCATCATCCCGGCAGCTAAACCGAAATCAAGCCCCAAATAATGGCTACAGAAGTAGGTCAAAGAGACAGCGGAGACTAACACCACGAGGCTGAGAATAAGGTAATGCTTGCCATCGCGAAAAAAAATGCCGAAGAAGTTGGGGCCAGCTTCAATACCAACGCAATAGATGAAGAGCATGAAGCCGATAGTGAGAGCTTCCGAGTTAAATGAGAAACCGAGGTGGCCCATAACAAGTGAAGTGATTAGCACGCCAATCGAGTTACCTAATTGCAAACTTCCAAAGCGGATTTTTCCAAAGGCAAGGCCAATAGCAAGTACAACGAAAATTAAAAGGATGGGGTTTTGCTCTAGTAGTAATACTACGTCTATATTCACAGCGTTAGCTCAGTTAAACTTGATTTATAAAAGGTATTTAAGAGTGGGGGATTGTAGCGAATAATAAAAAAATGATAAGTGATATTTTTTATCTTTTGCTATTAGCTGACATAACATAACGAAAACAGTGGATATAAAAAACCCGCCTATCAATAGCGGGTTATTTTAGATACTGTGGTTGAGCGATTACTCGTCAAATAGACCAAGGTGCTCTTTAGCGTATGCTTCAAATTCTGTACAACCACCGATATGGTCTTGATCTACAAAGATTTGAGGAACAGTTTCAACTGGCTTACCAACTGTTTTTTCAAGATCAGCTTTGCTGATGCCTTCGGCATGGATATCAACATAGCGATAGTTGAAATCATCACGTTTCGCTTTTAACGTTTCAGCATGCTCTTTTGCACGAACACAGAATGGACAAGCAGGGCGACCAAAGATAACAACAAACATAACTCTCTCCTTTATTTTCTTGAAAGCAACTATGCCTCAATAGTCAAAGGAAATAAAGACAGATTTACCTGTTGTTTCAATAGGTAAAACCTATCAGGTGATTTCGTGAGCAAAACGGTGGTTACAGAAATCGTGAGCTTGACTTGAAACGTCTCATCTCAATTGTGATACGGTGCAAAAAACAGGCAATGCATCGGGATTCTTATCTGCAAATTGCACCAAATCAAATATTTATGCGTATTTAAAGCGCAATCTGTACTGAGTCCATCGAATCGAATTTGAGCCTAAATTGTCTATCAACGACGTAATTAGGTAAGCATAAGGATATCGCATGTTTCAATTTATGACGTCAACTCGGATAATTTTTGGTGAGGGGGCGTTACAGTCCTCGCTATCGATACTGAATCAATTTGGCTACAGTGTTTTACTCGTCACGGGTCAAGATCCTGAGCGGTCCTCCCCCATAATCCAATACCTTAAAAATCAATCAATGCGTTATCAACATGTCGCCATCAATGGTGAACCCAATATTACAATGGTTGAGGAAACGGCGGTATCGGGGCGAAAATTTCAGCCCGATATGGTGGTCGCTATCGGAGGCGGTAGTGTGATTGATATGGGTAAGGCGTTGGCGGCTGTTATTCCAAATCAAGGGGATGTTTATGATTACGTAGAAGTCGTTGGGCGAAATGTACCATTAAAAACGAAGCCAATTCCGCTTATTGCCATCCCCACCACAGCAAGCTCAGGATCTGAAGTGACAAAAAATGCAGTATTGAAATCAGGTCAAGATCGGGTGAAAGTGAGTCTGCGCAGCCCTGATATGTTGGCTGATGTCGCTATTGTTGATCCTACGCTTACATATGGAACTGATGCGTACACCTCTGGAAGAGGCGCAATGGATGCATTTACTCATCTGATGGAGGCGTATGTATGCGGGGACCCAAACCCGCTCACCGACATGGTGTGTGAAGAGGGACTTCGTCGATTAAGCCCGTCGATTATTGCGGCCTGCAAACAAGATGATCATAAAGCTCGAGCTGACCTCTCTTTTGCAGCAATGCTAGGAGGGATGGCAATTACCAATGCAAAACTTGGCGCTGCTCATGGGTTAGCCTCTGCTCTTGGTGGAAAGCTTAATGCACCACATAGCGTGATCAGTGGGCGTTTGGCTCCATTTGTCATGAGTGAAAATATCAATGAGGCAAAAGCGGCAGGGCGTAGTGATATCTTAAATCGATATAAAAGAATCGCACAGATAGTCACTGGGCGAACCAACGCTCATATTGAGGACAGTGTGCTTTGGGTGCAAATGGTACTGGATAAATTAGAACTGCCTCACCTTTCCGAATTCGGTGTTTGCAGTACCTCTTTTGAACAAGTCGCGCAAGACGCATTACAGTCGGTTGCGATTAAAGGAAACCCATTACCTTTAAATGAAGAGAGGCTAATACACATTTTAAATCAAGTTTGTGGATCGGTGTGTGTTTGTGAAACGCAAGACTCAGTCACGCAAGCAAATGTGAAAGTGATCGATTCTATATTGCAGGCTGAGAAATAGTGCTATCAGGGAGGTGGAGGCTAACGGCTTGGAGATAGATAAATTGTAGGCGTACAGTGCAAAGATAAAAAAGTAAGTCTCGACATATTATTGAACATACTAATATGTTGAGACTCGCTTGTGTTAGTCATTGGAATCTTAAAATTGCGACATCTTATCGTAGCGAGAATCTTTAAGAGAATCTTTAACTCGCTTTAAGTTGTCACGAAAACCAGATCCACGACGAAGAGTAAAACCTGTCGCTAGCACATCAATGACCGTCATCTGTACTACACGGCTTGCCATTGGCATATAAACGTCAGTATCTTCAGGTACATCAAGTGAAATAGACAGTGAGCTCGCTTTATCAAGAGGTGAATCTTTTGCTGTGATAGCAATGACAGTTGCACCGTTTTCACGAGCGAGATTCGCAACTTCAACTTGGCTTTTCGTACGACCAGTATGAGAGATAAGGACAATCACATCGTTATCACTGCAATTTATGCAGCTCATACGTTGCATGACAATATCTTCAAAACAAGTGATTGGGATATTGAAGCGAATGAACTTATTCTGTGCATCTTTTGCAACAGCAGAAGAAGCTCCAAGACCAAAGAATGAAATTCGTTTAGCTTGAGTGAGCAAATCCACAGCACGATTTATCTGCATAGAGTCGATGCTATTTTTCGCTACATCTAAACACGCCATTGTCGATTCAAAGATCTTATGCGTGTAAGCATCAGGACCGTCATCTTCTTCAACGTTACGGTTTACATAAGGTGTTCCATTCGCAAGGCTTTGTGCAAGGTGCAATTTAAAGTCTGGGAAACCTTTAGTATCAAGACGACGACAGAAGCGGTTAACTGTAGGTTCACTGACATCAGCCATTTTGGCTAGTGTCGCAATACTAGAGTGGATTGCTGTTTGGGGCGACGCCATGATAACTTCAGCTACTTTTCGCTCAGATTTGCTAAAATTTTCTAGATTTTTTTGTATTTTTTCTAATGTATTCATAGTGTTCACGAGGGCGTAGAGAACAACTTGCTGATTTTTGCCATTACTTCTGAATCAGAAGTTATCACCACTAGCAGAGCTAGGTGAATATTTAATGACAAGAGCAAACCAGCACCATAAAAATAGTATAAACGTAACTGTGCTTAGCCTATAACAAAAGTCGAAACCAATTGGCTAGAATATGACAAGCCTCAAACAATATTTTGGTAAAACTACAGAATTGGAGGCTAAGTGGAAAAAAAATAGGCTTTTCTAGCACGAGGCTGATGTATTTGTTACACCAAAACGAAATAAATTTTCATTTTGGTGTAATTTCAAATTACTATTAAGCGAGGATTTCTTGTGTTAATTGCTGAATTTTAGCCATTAATTTAGGTGCTAAAGAGGCGATTTGTCTCTGTTCAACAAGAACCGATTGAAGAATGTCGTGGGTGGTTAATGGGTTTGCCAATACCACTCTAAATACGATGGTATTAAGCTCATCCCATTGCTCAGGATTGAGTTGAGTTCTGGACACAAATGACTTTCCAGTCTCACGCTGCTTCTTCTGAACGAACTTGGTTAGCTCATTGATCAAGTTGTTGAGCTTTTTCTTACTTCCTTTATCCGCAATGAACAAGGCTTGTTTTACGTCTTGAGGAAGATAGCGGTAGGTCAGTAAGCACAGCTCAGGCTGAGAAACTAACTCAAAATCTTGTTGCTGTTGAATTAGCTCTGCGAAATATTGAGCTTTTTCAATACTTTCATTAATTAAAAGTTCGTAACCCGGTCGCCCGATAATATGCATGCTGGCATAAACAAGCATTGCCATACCTGAACGTGAGCCTTCAAGAGTATGGCTGCCTAAATCTTTAGAGCCTTTTCTAAGAATATACTGAGCGTGATGTTCGATTGCCATCATTGCGTCAGGATCTTTAAACAGCACCATTCCTGCACCCATTGGAATATAAAGCTGTTTGTGAGCGTCAATGGTGACTGAGTCCGCCTCTTCGATGCCATCAAGCAGCGAACGGTGAGAATTCGACATTAACGTTGCGCCACCCCAAGCGGCATCAACATGGAAATGGCAGTCATGTTTTCTACATATAGCAGCCATTTCTTTCAACGGATCAATATTGCCGGTTTCTGTTGTGCCCGCAACACCAATGGCAGCAAATGGCAATATCTTATTAGCCTTTAGCTCGCTCATTTTTTCATCCAGTGCTTGTGGACAAATTCGGTTATGGTGGTCGGTCTTGATCGCAATAAGACTATCTTGGCCAATCCCAAGAACATCGGCCGCTTTTTTAAGCGAGTAGTGACCACGTTCTGAAACTAAGATGGCTAAACCTTCGTAGCCATAGTGTTTCATTGCACGGAATAAGCCCTCTTTTT
Organism: Vibrio genomosp. F6; assembly: GCF_005146325.1. NCBI lineage: Bacteria > Pseudomonadati > Pseudomonadota > Gammaproteobacteria > Vibrionales > Vibrionaceae > Vibrio > Vibrio genomosp. F6. Next base: position 204,682 of record NZ_SYUT01000010.1, read on the forward strand.
CGACACCTTTGAATGAACCTTCCGCTCGTAAAGCATTGTTACGTGCAACCCAAAGAGCGGTGATGTTTGCAATGGTGCCACCAGAACAAAACGCGCCTAATGAGTGATTCGAACTGTGCATCCATCGAGAATAAAACTTATCATCTTGCTGATAGATAAGACGATGAAGCATACCCAGTACTTGGCGCTCAAGAGGAGTGAAAGCTTTAGATGTCTCGATTTTTACCAAATTTTGGTTTAGCGCAATCATGATCTTAGATAGCGGCATTAAGAAATAGGGCAGAGCAGAGGTCATGTGCCCAATAAAACTTGGTGATGCAGTATGTACAGAATGCGCGACGAGAGAATCTAGCAAGTGTTCAGTATGTTCAGAGACAAACTCAGGTTGCTCTGGGATATGAGCATTAGAAAAATCTTTCTCGATTTCGAGTAATGGCTTCTCTTCCGCGACGATATGTTCACGTAAGAATTGATTAAGATTTTGGGAAAGTTTTTCTTCGATTTGAGTTAACGTTGAATCAGGTCCTTCTGGGACAGTGAAAATTCGAAGTAAGCTTTCGAAATTTACGTCAACAGTTTTTTGTTCCGATACCATAGCAGCTAGTTATTTTTCTATTATTTAAAAGCGCGAGCGAGATAATTTAAACGAAAACGGGAACAATGTCCCGTCTTAATTATGAAAACGAATTTTCCAGCAAATGATGTGGTAAAGAGGATGATAGCCTATTTACATACTGTATTTTCGACGGTTTTGATCGCTTGATTGTACTTGTTTAACGCATTATCAATGTTTTTTGGGTGGCTAAGAAGGTCAGCAAAAGCGGATCTTAACTCATAGTTTTTATCGTGCGGAGTTGATTGACGGTCATTGAAAGTTGAAGTCGCAATCTTGCCTAGTGCATTGTCTTTAGATGCTAACTCTTTGATATCTTTCTGCTCTAATTGCAACCAAGCTTCAATTGGTTGTTCAGTCGCGACTTTACTCGAATCATTTTTAAGGTAGTAATGAACGGCTGCTCGATTAAGTTCAAAGTGATGTTTACGCCCCTCTAAAAACCATTCCCCAACTTCATTTAGGTCCGGATATTGAGCTGATGTTAAATCGACAAGGTCTTGATACCAAGTTAGTGAAGCATCAATATAAGCGTCATATTTTCCAGTTAAGCATTGAGTATCAGACGCTAGACTCATGGTTGAAGAGGTGGCGAGAAGCATTCCGATAATAAAGCGTTTCATAGTGATTCCTTTTGAATTATTTTGATTATTATTTTTTGCGTATTGTAATAGAGCTGAATACAAATTCATGCGATCTAGCTAGCAAGTGAAACAAAGAACAACATCATTATTGGGACTAAAATACTTAAAATAAAACCACTTACGATGGCTATCGGAACACACCTGACGCCGCCAGTTGTTTGGATCACGGGTAAGGTAAAGTCCATCGCTGTCGCCCCAGCATAGCCGATAGAGGTACATGGTGCGCTACGAATAAATAGAGGTATAAGTACTAAAGAGACAAGTTCTCTAAGTAGTTCAATCATAAAGGAGGCCCCACCATAAACCGGGCCAAAAGCATCACCCATTAAAATACCTGCGAGTGAATACCAACCAAAACCGGATGCCATTGCTAAACCACGAGCCATTGGAATGTCCAGAATGAATGAGGCGATAATACCTCCAATCATCGAAGTTCCGACAACCACAAGAGCAATGACCATTCCGTGTTTGTTGAGCAGAATTTGTCGTAACGTTAAGCCACTGTTTCTTAATTGAATGCCAATAAAAAACAGTAAAATAAACAAGATCCACTCACTCGCGGTGTCTACCCAAGATAGATCGATTGGAAGCAATAACCCTATGATGAGACCGCTGCCGACAACAAGAATAAGTTTAAGTGATTCTAGTGCCATACTTGATAGTGGCAACTTAGTATTGGATTGGTCTGTTTGGATAGGCATTAATTTATCGATCAGAGGAAGCCCTGCCAAGTTACATACGCTTAAGCAGATAAAGAAAGTTCCTGTGAACTGTAAAATGACTTGTAAATTTTCACTGAGATTATCAAGTGCAGCAAGGCTTAATCCCATCAAAGCTAGAATGACATATATTAAATATGAAGTAGCTTTATTGATGACATTTAACACTGACTGTTTTGATATGGAAAATAGATACCCCACCACCAGTGGGGCAAAAATGAAAATCATCCCTGTAAACATTGTTGATTAACCATCCTTGTTGTTTATTTAGAAGCCGCTTGTGTTGATTACATCCTGAATCTTAGATCTGAAAACTTCTTCGCTTAAATTGCTTAATTCATAAAGTATTTCAGCCCCAACGAGATCGAATTCAACTTCATGTTCATCAATATTTTCATCTTCACTTCTAAACATCAATAAATGATTAGATATTCGAGCGATATCGAGGTAAGAGACATTGGAGTGCTCAGCAGAAGAAGGTTCATTTGATGCGACTTCAATAAAATCAACGTCGAAGCCCCAACGTTTTAGCACCTGTTTGCTAGTAATAGCACATCGACTTTGGAAGATCTGCATCGCAAGGTCTTGATCCAAATAATTGCCATTTTCTAAATAGTGATGGTACTCATTAACCAAGCAAAATAGGCCAATATCCGCAAGAAGCCCAACCAGTAGTGCTTTCTCGTGTTCTAAATTCGAATGTTGATCAGGAGCTCGGCGTTTGAATTCGTTGGTTACTAGTACCATCGTTGCCCCGAGTTCGCGAGAAACATGAGCACTTTGAGATAGAATCGCGCTGCATTCGTTGGTGAGATTGACGCTATGCTTGAGCTGTTCAATCGCTTGGGCGGTAACGATATCTCTTACTCGTAAGATGCCTAGTCGAGATACCGCAGTCATCAAGTCATGGCAAGTGATATTACGGCGGTTAAAAACAACAGAATTAGCGATACGAATTACAACCGCAGTTAACCCTGGGTCTTCCAGCAAACACTCTGCAATTTCTGAAATACCTGTCGCTTCAAAAGTACATAATTGTTGGATCTTTAAGACCACATCTGGGATTGGAGGAAGAGAAATCTTTCCTGAACTAATGGATTGCTCGACAAGCTGAGCAAATTCAGTTTCTAGTCCTTTAAGAAGCTGTGATTCATTGTGCGGTAACCAGTAAAAAGAGAGGTGTTCCATAGAGAAAAGTACCGAAGGCTTTATATGAATACAGTGTACCTTTAACGTTTGGTTTAACGCAATAGAATGAGAAGCAAATTAAGTATTGTGTCAATAAATGGGATGATGTTTTTTTTGTATTATGTTAGAGAAATGCTGCATTGATTTGATTTGTAATGTGCATTTTGTCACATTTTTAGGCCGTTGAGATTTGTTTGATGTGAGCTGTGACCAGACTTAATTTGTTTTGTTAAGTATCATTGGTACCCATAATAGCATCTATGCTAAATAATAATTATTATACAACTAATTGATTTATAAAATTTTTCGCGAAAATTACAAGCTGCTATCTGGTGATCATAACTAATCGGGGTAATTCAGATTAAGGATCAATAGATATGACAGGGCACAATTTTTATAATTATGTAGAGCAGTTTGGTACTTCCCAAAAACGTTCTATGTTTGGTGGTATCGGCCTCTTTATGGATGAGGCGATGTATGCACTCATCAGTAATGACTCTATCTTTATCCGTGGTGGCCATGAACTAGACGAAAAACTGAAAGTGCTAGGTTGCGAGAAGTATCGCCATGTTAAAAAACAGACGACCGCAACAGTAAACTATTATGACATTACTCACTTATTTACAGCGGATCATCGTGAGCTACATTCAATCGTTGAAGAGTCTATTAATTACTCCGTTAGGCAAAGAAATTACCAAAAATCATCCGCGAGCCGTCGTCTTCGAGATCTCCCTAACATGCAATTAACCCTTGAAAGAATGGTGAAAAAGGCCGGTGTCGATGATGTTTCTACATTTATGGAACTGGGTGCTTCTGACGTCTTTCGTAAAGTTAAAAAAGCGTATGGGAATGATGTTGATATCAAATTGCTATGGAAATTTGCAGGGGCCATTGACGGAATTCATTGGAAGTTGATTCAAGAGCCAAGAAAACGCCAGTTATTAGAGTTTTGCGAATAAGATCAGTAGACAAAAAATCGACGAAAAAAACCGAGGACACTTCCTCGGTTTTTTTATAACAATTGTATATAGCAAACACGCTGTTTAAATCAATAACGATGTAAAGCTTGTCGTTATTTAAAACTTTGTCGTTATTTAAAACTTAAAGCGTGTTGTGAACATCGCTTGGTCGCCGTAGAAATCATTAATTCGAGCTTCTGCGCCAACAGAGAACAATTCTGTTGAATGGAACCTAACGTAAGCTGAAGCAATCCAATCATCGTTATCATCAATAGATACGTAACCGCCACCGCCACCGACTTCAAGTTGTGGACCAAGCCATTGACGCACTCCTAGGTTTAACTCCATGCCAACATCTGCACTGCTTTTATCACTTGGCTGTGCAACGCGCATTAACATAGAGCCGGTCATATCAGCCCAATTGTTGATTGGAGCATGAAAGCCGAAACCAACAGCGGAATCAAAGTCACCGTCAAATTCAGAATCGATACGGCCAATAACGTGAGCATTTGGGTGCACAGATTTACTCATAGCGGCACCGAATGTAACAGGGCTTGCGCCAATACGAGCTTCTAAGTAATCATAGCTAAAGTTGCTCATTGATTGGTTTGGATCTTCTTGTGCAAGAGCGTGGTTTGATGCCAGCAACAATGCTGCTGCAAGTAATGTTTTGCGCATAATAACGGTAAACCTTTATCGAGTTAAATCTTTGATTTAAAGCTAATCTCTAAATCGTCAAATTATTACCTGACATTTTAATGCATAAAAAGAAAAGGTCATCATAAAAAATGTCATTGTTTTGTCGTTTACTCAAAAAACTAGCAAATAAAGTGCCACTTACCCTGATAATGTCACTATTCTCCAAAGTTAATGCGATTTTCAGCAATAGCATTAAATATCTTTTCAGTGTTTAAAGCCGATGCCCAAGACATTAGATTATCATCATGCTTGATCATGTAATCAGTTAACTGCTCGATTAATGTTTCTCGAAGTTTATCTCCGTACCATGGTTTGGCGATATAGAAGTCTAAGCATGAGTGGTTAACCGCTTCAATCGTATCTTCGAGACCAGCTTGCCCAGTGAGTAAAATTTTACGCGCATTTTTGGTCTGCTTATTTTGGTTCAGCTCGATCAAGAAGCTGATGCCTGTCTGCTCTGGCATGATGTGGTCACACAAAATAAGGGCAAGCTTAATACCTTCATCGGACATTTCTTGGATAACATTACGAGCTTCAGAAACAGATTCAGCACCTTCCACAACAAAGCTATCTTCGAATGGAGCAAGATCTTGTAACACACTGTCTAGAACTTCTCTTTCATCATCGACACATAAAATAAGATATTTATTCATGGCTTACTCCTTGCTCTGATTTCGATGGATTATTACTGGCGATGAGCCGTTGATCGACTGGTAACCAAACTTTCATATGAGTGTACTGATTAGGAACGGAATCGACTTCGATCCACCCTTTGTGCGCCGTGAGAATTTGTTGGCAGACGGATAAACCAATACCGAGCCCAAAGTTTCCTTCTTTTTTTGTCGTGTAGTTTAATTCAAAAATTTTTCTCTTCTGCTCTTCAGGGATCCCACTGCCGTTATCTTTAAAGTTGACAGTAACGTAGTGGTTCCCATTTCTGACGCACTGCTCAGTTGATATCTCAAGTATGCCATTCTCGGGGAATGCATCGATCGCATTAGAGATTAAATTCGTCCATACCTGCTGTAAAGCGATGGGTTGGCAAAAAACCGGAGCGATATTTTGATACTCTTTTATAAGGGTATGCATTTTGAGGCGGTTTTCGAATATCACTAAAGTGTCTTCTATACCTTCATGGATATCAACGGTATGGTTGGTTTCATCATCAGGTCGTGCGTAGCCCTTCAAACTCTTGACCATATCCGCAATACGTTGAGCACAGACATGAACAGAGCGTAACGTTGAACCCGTAAGGTGGTACTTTTCTAGTTGGTTAAGGGAACTAATACTCTGGGCATTTTTGTTGCTCAAAGATTGCACGAAGTCTTCGTCTTGATCTAATTTCAGCTGGACCAATTTTTTGGCAATAAGACGATCGCCCACTCGTTCCTGTATCTGCTTAGCTTGTTCTCTGACTTGGGAAGTGGACATGGGGTGTGACAGCATCGCTTGATTGAGCACTTCGGCGCCTTTGATGTGTATATCTTGGCTTGATTCTAATTTAACTAACTCATCAATATTCTTCGCTAACGTCTCCGCTCCTCGCAAAATCGCCGCGACAGGGTTATTTAATTCGTGGGCAACCCCAGCAACAAGCTGACCAAGCATAGCCATTTTTTCACGTTCTATTAATTGTTGATGAGCGGACTCCAACGATTCCAGTGTTTTTTGCAACTCTAATTTAGTGTTGATGCTGCGTTGAAGCCTACGGTTGAAATGCCTAAGTAGTAGATTAGTAAATAATGGTAACAAACTACTGTCGGAGTGCATCACTTGAGCGAATACATCACGTTCGAGTTTAATCACTTGAGTTTTTGTCAGCGTAATGGCTGTAGAAAATGAGTTTTCGCCAGTAACAAAAGACATACCACCGACAAGGTTGCCTTTTGAGTGTCGAACTACCTCGCGCTGCACGCCTAAGTCATCTTTCTTATATAGTGCCACTTCGCCTTCAGTGATAAACCACAGGAATCGGTTCTCTTCACCTTCTTTTGTCAGCAGGTGATCGGGAGAATAAGTTCGGCATGCATGGTGTTCATCTTGTTGTTCGAAAAATAGACCTAAGGCACCAATAACCTGTTCGGCTAACTCACTATCGGATAAATTATGAAAATCATGAATGAAACCCGCTCGATAAGATTGCATTTTGTTTTCAATGTGAGCCCTTAATATTTTCTGTTGGTCTAAGACTTGGCTATAGTGAAGTAAATCCTCTTTTTCGTGTGACAAAATAAACGTTGTTAGCTCTTTTTGGGCGGTTTTGTAAAGCACCTTATCTTGTAGTGGTTTAGTGAGGCAGTGATCCAATCGTCCTTCATTGACCGCAGATAGAATCGCTTGAATGTCACTACTGCAACTGACTAGAACCTTACGAGCTTGCTGTGTATGAGTTGATCTATCCAGTTGAATGAGAAAATCAACGCCATTGAACTGAGTATGGTGGCTTGCAATGACCAGTGCGACCGATTGCTGTTGTTCTTTAAGGTAGGTGAGGGTCTGCTCTGCTTCTTCGATGGTATCTGCGGTGTGGATATCGAAGCGATGAGCAAATGAGGCCAGCTCCGAACGAATCTGTTCGATGCTGATAGGGTTATTGTCTAAACATAAAACAGCATAACGGTTCACTCTATACCCCACATAATTAACACAGCAATAATTTTACAAATATATACTGGCAATGTAGCAATAAACGAAATTATTGATTGAGAGCTAAGTATTAAAAATAGTCTCTGAAAACAGCAATAAAACAATACAGTGACGTAACTCAATGTTTTCTCATTTGAAAACATAGGATAGACTGGATTCATAAACTCAGAAGGTTAGAAGACAATCCATGAAAGAATTAAGAAAAATAGCCGCAGTTGGCGGTGCAATTTCGTTAGCGTTATGTTGGCCTTTAGCGGTTGGTCAAATTGGTAAAAATGTTATCACTGATGGGGTCAAGCACCTCAATTCAGCGTCGATTCAAGCGGAAGTGGTTGAGTATGATAGAAGTTACTTCTCTTCACGTGTATTAACTCGTTACCAAGTAACCGACCCTGTGCTTATTGAGCAATTGGAAGCTGATGGGTTACCGTCTGAATTTTTAGTTAAGAGTGAAGTTGAACATGGATTGGTGAGCTTAAATGCAGTATCAACAATCGATGGACTTGAAGAACTGCCTCTTACACTTTCCACCACTACACAGCTTAATGGTAATACAGAATTTTCATTGGATTTAGAATCATGGAATCACCAAACCGCTGGTGAAGGTGCCGTTTCTATCGCTGTTGCAAAGTCAGAAATTACAGGAAGTGCGAGTGTTCTGGGGCAGTTGACATATAAGTTGGATATCCCTTCTATACAGCTGAACTTTGCTAATGGCGAGCAAGTGGCACTCTCTGGCATATCAGGCGACGGAGATGGTAAGCAAGCTCAAGGATATTGGTTAGGGACTCAGCAGTATAATATTGATACTTTTGTTGTGAATGCTAACAACGCTCAGCCAATGTTCAGCATGGACGACTCGACGTATCAGTTTGAGTCATCTATTGATGATAAAACGCAACGCCTCAGCAGCAAAGTGCTTTTAGATATCTCGAAAATGATGACAGTTGATGGTGTGGTGAATGATTTAAGTGTTGATTTCGAATTGGCGAAATTGGACATTCATTCATTTGAGAAAATTTTTGAGCTAATTCAGACTAACCCCGAGTTGACTGAAGAAGACGTTCAAGCGTTGCTCCCTGCTGTTGATACGCTTTTTGCTAAAGGCTTTGATATTTCGATGAATAAAGTGTCACTGAAGCTTGGAGAAGGTGAATTTCAGTCTCAGTGGTTAATGACGGTACCTGAAGGTACTGAAAATGTATCACAAAATCCTGGCGCTTTAGTTCCTGCTTTAACCGGTAATCTAAATACGTATTTTTCGAATGAACTCGTGACTGAGTATCCATTTATACAAGAGGGTATTGATGAACTGATCGTGATGGAAATGATCACTCAAACGGATGCTGGGTATGAAATTAAAGCGGAATTGAATGATGGTAATTTAGTTTTCGAAAATGGCCAGCAAGTGCCAGTTTTCGCTCTGCTAATGCCTGCATTAATGGGCCAAGCAGCGAAGTAAACTGATAAATCATGCAGTTAGTGAAGAAAAGAGGTCTGAAGACCTCTTTTCTTGCTTTTTAAGTGAAGCAAAACATGGTATTTGTTAACTAACCACTACAAAACAAGAATGAGCAGGAGCAATAAAATCATGGAGCCGATTACGGACAATATTTTTAACTTTAGTGCAGGCCCAGCGGCGTTACCTAAAGCAGTGATGCAGAAAGCACAAGCGGAATTCATCAATTGGGGCGGCTTAGGTACGTCTGTGATGGAAATAAGCCACCGCAGCAAACCCTTTATTAAAGTTGCTGAAGAGGCAGAACAAGATCTGCGTGACTTGTTGAATGTTCCAGACAATTACAAAGTTTTGTTTTGCCAAGGTGGTGCTCGAGCACAATTTGCTGCGGTTCCAATGAATCTACTAGGGGAGTCGAAAACGGCGACTTATGTCGATGCAGGCTATTGGGCTGAAAGTGCGATAGCAGAAGCGAACAAGTATTGTGAGCCAGATGTCTTTGTTGCCAAAACAGAGAAAGAGGGCAAAGTAGCCGTTCTACCTGCAAGTGAATGGCCAGTCGCAACTGATGCGGCTTATGTGCATTTCTGCCCAAACGAAACCATTGATGGCATTGAAATTAATGATTTGCCTGTCACTGATAAACCGATCGTGGCTGATATGTCATCGACGATTTTATCGCGCGAAATCGATGTTTCAAAATATGGTGTTATTTACGCAGGCGCGCAGAAAAATATCGGCCCAGCTGGTCTGTGTATTGTGATTGTTCGTGATGATCTGTTAGATCTTGCTGCTCAAGCTCTGCCAAGTATTTTGAACTACAAAGTGTTGGCTGAAAAAGATTCCATGTACAACACGCCGCCGACCTTTGCTTGGTATTTATCAGGTCTGGTTTTCAAATGGCTGAAAGAGCAGGGCGGTGTGAAAGCGGTTGAACAAGTAAACCGTGAGAAAGCGGCACTTCTTTATGCTTATATTGATCAATCACCGTTCTATAAGAATGATGTTCATGCAGACAATCGTTCATTGATGAATGTGCCCTTCCAACTGTTTAAACCTGAACTTGATAGCAAGTTTCTTGAGTTAGCAGAAGCTTCAGGGCTACAAGCTCTGAAAGGTCACCGAGCGGTTGGTGGTATGCGAGCTTCGATTTATAACGCAATGCCGCTTGAAGGCGTTAAAGCCTTAGTCGATTTCATGGCATCGTTTGAAAGTGAATATGCTGATTAACTGATTAGGAAAAAGCTGCCTTCGTCAGTTGTTTTGTATGTCGCTTTCGAAATAACAGCTCTGCTTATACAAGAAACCCACTAAAAAGTTAACTTCTTAGTGGGTTTCTTTGTTTGTAACCAAGCTTTTTATGGAACCGATTTATTTATAAATCCAGGCATGCTTATAAAATCAGCCCTGCTTGTTAAATTTGAATCTGTTCATAAAACCAAGCCTATAGCGTCTGGCAAAGTTGGTAATAACGACCTTTTTGCTCAATTAATGACTGGTGATGTCCGTGTTCCACGATCTGGCCATGCTCAATTAAACATATCGAATCCATGCTATCGAGTTCGACTAGTCGGTGGGTAATAAACAGTACGGTTTTGTTGGCAAAATGCTGCTTAAACAGATGCATAATGTTTTTCTCAGTCTGTTTATCTAGCCCTTCTGTTGGCTCATCCAAAAGAATGATCGGCGCATCATGTAACAGTGCTCGTGCAATACCAATACGGCGTTTTTCACCACCAGAAAGTTGTCTACCACCGTCGCCCAACCAAGCATCTAAACCTAGACCTTCATTAAGTGATTCTAGCCCCACGCTGTTAAGTACAGTTGCTAATTGTTCATCTGTTGCATCCGGTGATGCCATGATGAGGTTGTCTCTCAAGCTGCCGTTGAGTATGTCAACTCGCTGGCTTACAACGCTTATTGCTTCTCGCAGTTGACCTTCACTCCATTGAGTCAGCGCTTGGTCAGCAATACTGATTGCACCTTGCTGCGGGTCCCAGTAACGGGTAAGCAGTTGAAGCAGAGTCGATTTACCAGAACCTGTTTGTCCTACAATCGCGACCTTGTGACCTGCAGGTATGGAGAGCTCGACACTATTTAGGACATTTTTGTCGCTGTCTGGGTACGCAAAAGTGACATTATTGAAATGAATACCGTAGTGTCCTGAGTGCTTAATTTCTTGTTCTGAAAATTGAACATCTGGCTTTGCAAGAATAACGTCATTTAATCGACGAGCAGAAGTGAGAGTTTGACCTAAATGCTGAAATGCACCTGCGATTGGCATTAACAGCTCGAAACTTGCCATAGTCGCAAATGCCATCAGTGCGATAAGAGGATCGGGTTGATTACCACCGACACCATCCGCTGCAAGCCAAAGCATAAGAACCAGAGCCCAACCATTAACTAGCATTAATAAAGCGGTCGCAAGGCCACTTAAGTTCGCATTTACAAACTGATTTTTAATCAACTTCGTTTGAGCCAAAGTGATCGCCTGTCTGTAGCGCTCTTCTGCTCCAAATAGAGTCAACTCACTGTAGCCTTGTAACCAATCTAAGGCGGTAATACGTAGGTCAGCTTTATTTTGTGTCAGTTCCGCCCCATTCTGTTTGCCTAATTTATAGAACAATATCGGCCATAAGATAAGAGCAATAGCTAAGATTGCACCTAAAGTAAGACCAAGAGTCATATCAAACCAGCACAAAAATGCTGTCAAACAAGCGATGCCCACAACACCAATAGTAACAGGGCTGATTAAGCGCAGATAAACATGATCCATCGCATCAACATCAGCAACCAATCGGTTTAGAAGGTCAGCGTCTCGTAGGTTGGAAACTCGGCCTGGAATTAATGGTGCGAGTTTTTGGAAAAAGAAAATGCGCAGATCAGTCAGTAGTTTGAAGGTCGCGTTATGGCTTACGACACGCTCACCCCAACGTCCAGCAGTTCGACCCATGGCAAAACCACGAACGCCACCGCCGGGCAGCATATAGTTAAATGTTTCTCTGGCGATGGTTAACCCTGCAATAGCCGAGGCGGAGATAAACCAACCAGAAAGGGTCAGCAGGCCAATAGAGGCGAACAGAGTTGCAAATCCAAGCAACATACCTAGCGAGAGACCAAACCAATGCTTTTTATACAGCTTTAGATATGGGAGTAAATCACGCATCTAAATTCCCCTTATCATTATGTTGAGCGAGGTTTGCACTTAGCATCTCAGCAAACAGTCCGTCTTGTTGTTGTAGTTCTTGATAGCTGCCAGATTGAACAACTTGACCTTTTTGCATCACTAGAATCTGATTAACGCTGCGCAAAGGTTCTAATTGGTGAGTAACCATGAGAGATGTGGTCGATTCCGTGTATTTCTCTATACCCTGCATCACTAACTGCTCACTACGAGCATCTAAACTCGCAGTAGGTTCATCTAGTAGCCAGAATGATCCATTTTGTAGCATTGCTCTTGCTAAGGCGATCCGCTGGGCTTGTCCTACCGATAACCCACCTGAACGATCGGATATTGGGTAATCTAAACCATGTTGATTGACAAATTCGGCAGCGAAGGCATTTTCAATCACGGCATGAACGTCTGAGTCAGAGATATTATGCTTACCTAGAGTTACGTTGTCACGAATTGTCCCGTGGAGTAACAATGGGTTCTGTCCAATCCAACTAATCTGTTTGCGCCAATGGGTCAGGTCGAGTTCTTTCATTTCAACGCCATTCACTTTCAGGCTACCTTCATAAGGCATGAAACCGAGAATCGCATTGATCAAACTCGTTTTACCCGCACCACTTGGGCCGACCAGCGCGGTGGATTGGTTAGATGCAAGAGTGAAGGATATCGGGCCGACCAGTTGAATGCCTTCCGGGCTAACCACTTTTAGATCGTGAGCAACAATCTCTATTTTTTCTGGTTGAGCGAGTAGGGTATTACCTGATTGGATCTTCGTAATATCTGTTTCTAGAAACTCAACAATACTTTCAGCCGCACCAACTGCTTGTGCTTTGGCGTGATAAAACGTGCCTAGGTCGCGTAGTGGTTGGTAAAATTCAGGTGCAAGGATCAGAATAAATAGGCCCGCAAATAGGGTGACCCCTGTACCATAATGGCCGAAATTCAATTCACCAATGTAGCTAAAGCCAAAGTAGACGGCAGTAATAGCAATCGAGATAGAAGTGAAAAACTCTAGAACGGCAGAAGATAAGAATGCAATCTTCAAAACGTCCATTGTACGAGTACGGAATACCTCAGATGCCCCTTTAAGAACTTCAGTTTCTGCATGAGTCCGGTTGAACAGACGAATCGTCGTCATCGATTGTAATCGGTCATAGAAATGACCAGACAGACGTTGCAACGCTTTAAAATTCTTGCGGTTTGCATCGGCTGCTTTCATTCCAACTAATGCCATGAAAAGAGGCACCAGCGGAGCAGTAATCAGAAAAATTAATCCTGCAGCCCAGTTAACAGGGAACACGACAATTAAGATCACGAACGGGATGAGCACCGAGAGCGACATTTGCGGCAAATAGCGGGCGAAGAAATCTTGCATATCTTCAACTTGTTCCAGCAGCAGTGTTGCCCACGTTCCCGCTGGCTTTCCTTTAATATAGGCTGGTCCAAGTTCCCTGAGTTTATCGAGTATGAGCTGCCTTATATAAACGCGGATCTCTTCGCCACATTTAAACCCGGCAATTTCTCTTCCCCAAGAACAAGCAGCACGCAGCGCAATCATCAGCGCTAGCCCTGCAAAATGAGGCAGTAACTCATATTTATCTGTGTGGTCGATAATCAGTTGTTGAAGTATGGAGGCGAGTAGAGCGGCTTGAGCCAATAAAAACACGCTTGATACTACGCCAAGGCCCACGGCAATCATAAGCCAGCGTTTGGCTAACTTACTCTGTTGCTTGAGCCACTTATTCAAGTCGCGTTGCTTTTTCTTATCCATTTAGAAGGCTTAATGATAATTATTATGAAGTTATAGCGAGGTAGTATACAAAGAAAAGCCCAGTGGATATACCACTGGGCTTTAGGGTTTTACGACAAAAATGAAAAATAAGTTATTTATCATTTAATCCGTCAAGGAATCGCTCTGCATCTAGTGCCGCCATGCAACCCGTTCCGGCTGAAGTGATCGCTTGGCGGTAGTTATGATCCATAACATCACCGGCAGCAAAAACACCTTCAATACTGGTTTGGGTCGCATTTCCACTTAGACCTGAGTTCACGATGATGTAATCATCTTTCATCTCTAATTGGCCTTTGAAAATAGCGGTGTTTGGCTGGTGGCCAATGGCAATAAACGCGCCCATTACATCAATATCTTGAGTCGCGTCAGATTGAGTATCTTTCACGCGTACGCCAGTCACACCCATATCATCACCGAGAACTTCTTCAAGCACACGGTCGGTATGAAGAACGATGTTACCGCTCTCCACTTTATCCATTAAGCGTTTGATTAGGATTTTTTCAGCGCGGAAAGTATCACGGCGGTGAATAAGATGAACTTCAGAAGCGATATTCGAGAGGTAAAGTGCCTCTTCAACGGCCGTGTTACCACCACCCACAACTGCGACTTTTTGATTACGATAGAAGAAACCATCACAAGTTGCACAAGCGGAAACGCCACGACCTTTGAATGCTTCTTCAGATTCTAAACCTAAATATTTAGCAGAAGCCCCAGTCGAAATAATTAGCGCATCACAGGTATATTCTGCTGAATCGCCTTTAAGACGGTAAGGGCGAGAACTCAGATCGACTTCGTTAATGTGATCAAACACAATTTCAGTTTCGAAACGTTCTGCGTGCTCTTTCATGCGCTCCATTAGTGCTGGGCCTGTGAGTCCTTCAGGATCACCTGGCCAGTTTTCAACTTCTGTTGTGGTTGTTAGTTGGCCACCTTGCTGCATGCCCGTGATCATCACTGGTTGCAGGTTTGCACGTGCCGCATAAACCGCTGCCGTATAGCCAGCAGGGCCTGAACCAAGAATTAATAAATTACAATGCTTTACGTCGCTCATTAGGACTCCGAAATCAGCAGATAGCTTGAATAAATATAGTGATAAGGATTGTATGGAAAATATGGGGGTAATAAAAGTGTAAACAAGGTGTAAAACGGAATTATTGGTTATAGGTTAGATTGTTATTTCACATCTCTTCGTCTTTTGGATGTTAAAGGTAAAATACTACGCTCTTTTTGGCTATTATTTTCTAAGGTAATCCTTCGAATACGATACAATTTATTTCATCAAAATAGCCTGATAGATAACCGATATCAAAACATTAAAAATAGAGAGTTTAAAAAGTGATTTGAGCTCTAATAGTACCTGACACAGCGCTGACAAAGTGGTGATTGCTGACTCTGAGGTTTAGTGATTTACTTGCACTTCCTAAGTAACAGAGGTACAAAAATTAATGGACGACCCCTTTAGTCGACTGAAAATTTCGCAATGCTTCCACTCCTCGGAGGCATCACTATGATTGAGCTATTTCTACAGCCAGAGACATGGGCAATATTCGCAACCTTATTCGCACTTGAAGTCATTCTTGGTGTCGATAATGTCGTATTTATTTCGATACTCTGCGAACGATTACCCCAGCAGCAGCGCAAGTTAGCACGAAATTTGGGTATTGGTTTAGCCGTAATGGCTCGAATTGTACTCGTGTTTTCGATTTCTTGGTTAATGTCTCTCACCCAACCATTATTAAGTGTTTTAAGTATGTCGTTTACAGGCCGAGATCTAATTATGATTTTTGGTGGCGTATTCTTACTAGGCAAAAGCTTAAAAGAGTTATGGGGGTGGCTAATGCATACCGAAGTCGGGCATTCGACCCGTGTCAGAACTGGGCTTGCTGTCGTTCTACTTCAAATCGTTGCGGTCGATGCTGTGTTTTCGATGGATTCTGTGATCACTGCGGTCGGTTTAACTAATGATATTCACATCATGGTTGCAGCCATTATCTCATCGGCCATCGTCATGGTGTTGACAGCCGAGAAGATCAACTATTTGGTGTCGCGATACCCAGGATTTAAAACCTTGGCTCTATTGTTCTTAATCTTATTAGGTGGATTATTAATGGCAGAAGGCTTCGCAATTCATGTGAATAAAGGTTACATCTACTTTGCGATGGCATTTGGATTGGCTTTAGAACTTTGTCATATACAGTTGAAGAAAAAGCAGCGAATCAACATCGTTAGGATTCGTCCACTAGAAGTGTAATTCGTAAAGTGTAATTTGTACTAAGAAAACAAAGAAGGAGACGAGTTCTCCTTCTTTGTTTGTTGTCTGTCATCCAATAGTTTGCCGCATAATTACTTTTTGAGTAAAAAGTAGTCAGTTGTATGCAATACTATTGTTAGTTGACTTAATTGCTGGCTGTTTTGTGATCGTCGGCGATAGGTGTATCAGCTATATTAGGTAAGGTGTCGGTAAGGAAGTACGCCGTTAGTCATGGTGTTTTTTTCATGTATATGGAGATATAAATGCATATTAAGAATTTGAGTGTCGTAAAAAAGATTTGGTTAAGCTATTTAGCGGTATTTTTAGTGTTCTCTGCGGTTGCGATTGTTATGATGTCGAGCCTTTCGTCACTTAATCGTAATACAGCAACGTTAACAGATAAGAGTTTGCCATCGGTTGCGATCCTTAAAGGGATTCAAGTCGATATAACGAAAGTACGTAAAGATGAATTCTCGCTGTTACCAAATGCTAACCACCCTAAGATTGCTGAGTGGCTAGAAGGACTTGAACAGTGGAGAAAAGATGTTCAGCAAGGGATAATATCCTATCAAGCATTACCTCTTAGTGAGCAAGAGAAACGCTCTTTCAATGTTTTCAAAGATACATGGAATAGTTATATCTTTGAGACTAAGCAATACAACGCCTTGTTGGCTCAAGGAGATGCTGAAAAAGCCAATGAGGTAGTTTTATCGAGTTTTGCTACTTATGCAAAAGCGCTTGCCAGCTTAGATGATACATTGAGTTTAAATGATGAGCTTATCAATCGAATAAAAGCAGACGTTCTGAGTGAATCGCAGGCGACTCAATTTAGTGCTGGTGTGGGTTCGTTGGTTATTATTGCGATGATCATTGTCTCATCTATGTTGTTATCTCGAGCGATCTGTAAACCTGTGAATCGAGCGCTATGGTTTGCTTCTCAGATAGCAAAAGGTCAGTTGAACAATACCATCAATGAGAATGAACTAACCAAAGATGAGCTCGGTACTTTACTCAAAGAATTGGTGTTAATGCAGAACAATTTGCACTCTCTAGTTTCGGAGGTCAGCGATTCAACCATCCAACTGACTGCGGCCGTTGAAGAGGTGAGTGCTATTTCATCTCAAACCGCATCCGGGATGCAAAATCAGCAACTAGAATTAAGTTCTGTTGCCTCCGCGATGACAGAAATGCAAGCGGCGGTGAACGAAGTAGCTCAAAATACTGAAAGTGGCGCTACATCAGCAAATTCTGCAACGGAAGTGGCAAAACACGGTACTGAAATTCTCAACAAGACCATTCAAGAGATTGAGAAAGTCTCGCTAACCATTCAGAACACAGATGAACTCGCGACTGACTTAGAAAACAGTTCAAGCAGTATTAATGTCGTGGTTGATGTTATTCGTGCTATTGCTGAACAAACCAATCTATTGGCGCTGAATGCTGCAATTGAAGCGGCAAGAGCGGGTGAACAGGGACGAGGCTTTGCTGTGGTGGCTGATGAAGTGCGTTCTTTGGCGCAGCGCACGCAAGAGTCTACAACCCAGATCGTCGATATAGTTGAAGATTTGCAGGAAAAAACAATCAAAATGGGAGAGGCCAGTCGTGAGTGCCAAACTGGAATCGCGACATGTGTCAATCAGGTCAACGATGCGGGAGAGCAAATAGATATAATTGAGCACTCGGTGGATAATATTGCTCAGATGAGTACACAGATTGCGACGGCATGCAGTGAGCAAAACTCGGTGTCTGAAGAGCTAAATCGAAGTGTGGAGCACATCAATTCCGCATCGTCAGAAATGGCGGAAGGCACTTCTCAAACCGCGATAGCTTGTCAAGAAATAAGTAGTTTGGCTCATAACCTTCAAGCCAGAATGGGAGCGTTTAAGCTCTAGCCATCACCCTTAGCACTTAACTGTTATTTTGGTTTTATAAATACGCTAGCATTACCGATGATTTTTATGGGAGCAGTGAAATGAAGCAAGTATTCGTTAACGATAAAATGCAATCGAATTATTCCTATTTCTTGTCTGAAGGTATTGGTGAAAATTTTCAGCTGGATTTCTCTCCAGAACTCACCCCCAAAGAGATGCTCGAACTCGGAGTCTTTGGTGGGAAGTATATGACAGATTGCCAAGATGAGTTCCCCGAGGATTGGTTTACCAATGCCAAAATGAGTCCTGAATTTAAAGATATTTCATTGAACTATTTCTCTGTGGATGCCTCTCAACCTTTAGCAGAGTGGAATCGAAAGGGGTGGATCTATTCTGAAGACCCAAGAGGTTGGTTTCAATGGTATTGTCGCTACTTCATGGGACGTCGCATAGAGAGTGAAGATGAGCGCCAAATTAAAAGGTGGCGTGCATTTAGACGACATATGGGTGCGATTAAGAAAAATTGCGAACCTTTTGATCATGGTTGCCGTCGTAAACAGAGGCAAGCTCTGCTGCACTGGGCATATGATTCAAGACGGTTTTAGCTTTAATGGTTTGACGTAAAAGTTTAAACATTGACGGATAGAAAGTTAAATGAGCGAATTAGAGAAGATGGTAGCGGGTGAAATGTATGACCCAAGTGATGAAACACTGTCACAGATGCGCGCTCATGCAAGAAAAGTGATTGGTGAATATAATGCGACCAATCAAGACCAAAAAGCAGAAAGAGAGGCACTGCTCAAAACGCTATTTGGAAATACGGGTAGTGAGATTAATATTGAACCACATTTCAATTGTGACTATGGAACAAACATCCATGTCGGCGAAAACTTTTATGTGAACTTTGGCTGCGTGATCCTTGATTGTGCGGAAGTTAACATTGGTGACAACTGCATGATTGGTCCTCAGGTTGGTATTTATACGGCTTGCCATCCAATTGATCCGCTAGAGCGAATAAGCGCTAAAGAGTTTGCAAAGCCAATCACCATTGGACACAACTGCTGGATCGGTGGACATGCGACGATTAACCCGGGCGTCACATTAGGGGATAATGTTGTCGTTGCTTCAGGTGCTGTAGTGACAAAAAGCTTTGCAAGTAATGTCGTTATTGGTGGGAACCCTGCGCGAGTATTGAAAGATATCAAATTGAAGAAATGATCCCACGTTGTTCACTTGTCATGTATCCATAAATAGAGGTTCGCAATGATAGTCGTTGCACGTTTTTCATTTCCTCATGAGGCTCAAATCGCAAGAGCCAGCCTCGAAGCTTCAGGTATTGAGAGCTACATAGCCGATGAGCACACTGTCAATACGCAGTGGTTGTATTCAAATGCTATTGGTGGTGTTCGATTGTTGGTGGATGAAAAGAGTGTTGATGAAGCGAGGAGCATTTTAAATACCGATTTCTCTGACGCCGTCGATAACTCATCTGAAGTCGAAAGAAGTGCGGACGCTTGTACACAGTGTGGCAGCCATGACTTAGTTCCATATACCAAAGGTAAAAGACCCGCTTTTTTGGTCTTTATTTTGTTAGGTTTCCCACTGTTCTTCTATAAGCATGGCTATCGATGCCAAAACTGTGGTGAGTTCATAGAAAAGTTATAACTAAAGGTTAAAATATGTGTTTGAGCCGTCTCAATAAAAAGGAATAGATATGACTCCAGCACCAATCAAAGAACTGATTACATTTGATGATTTCGCGAAATTGGATATTAGAGTAGGAACCATTACTCAAGTATCTGAGGTGGAAAAATCAGACAAACTAATGAAGCTTACCGTTGATTTCGGCGATCATACGCGTTCTATACTTTCTGGTATTAAACAGGAAAGAGAAAACCCTCAAGAGATTGAAGGTAAACAGGCTCTGTTCGTTGTTAACCTTCCTGAACGGAAAATGGCGGGAGAGCTATCACAGGGCATGCTATTTGATATCGGTTATGAAGATAAAATTAACCCTTGTTTGGCCATGCCTGAGCGTGAAGTGCCCAATGGTAGCCGTGCTGGTTAGGCATCGTTCGTTTAACGCTATAATTTAAAGCTTCTCAGTGTGAATTATTCACGTATCCAAACCGTGATTGACACTTATCTTAGCTCAAAAAGACATGACAGTTAATTACGTAAAATCAAGGATAAACTTATGAAACAAGCCATTGTACATATTGCTCTGGTGGTTAACGATTACGATGAAGCGATCGACTTTTACGTGAACAAACTCAAGTTCGAGCTGATTGAAGATACCTATCAACCTGAACAAGATAAGCGTTGGGTTGTCGTTTCTCCTCCTGGTTCAAATGGCGTTACACTATTGTTAGCAAAAGCGTCAAAGCCTGAACAGCACGATTTTATTGGTAATCAATCTGGCGGGCGAGTTTTCCTCTTTCTAAGCACAGATGATTTTCGGCGTGATTATAAAAGAATGGTGGAAGATGGCATTGAATTTGTTCGTCCGCCAGTTGAGCAAGATTACGGCACCGTTGCAGTTTTTAAAGATCTTTATGGAAACCAATGGGATCTACTGCAACTCAGTGATTCTCATCCAATGTCAAAAAGAATGGGTTAACGAATTCAATTGAAGTAACCATTTTTTCTGTATTTGTCCCTATCCAGTTTAGCTAACGTTGGATAGGGATCTTATCTCCGTTTTAAAGCACGTTTATAGAGATTTAGATTGCCACAAAACGACTTTACCGCTGCTTAACTCAGCTCTAATTGAGAACGGTCGGACTCGCGTATCCTTATCTCCAAAAATGTCGCTTGAGAAGTTAGCGATTATTGTACTTCCATCATCGAACGTGGTTTGTTGGACTGTACCGCTCTTATTAAGCCAAGTGAAACCGATGAGTTTGTTATCCCAAAGGTGTTCATGAATCGGTTTAAACCCATCTTGATAATGCTTTAGCGCGACGATTCTAGGGCTTAAGCTTGAAACTGCTTCATCTCTAGTAAGATGCACCATAGCTGGCGTGTTATAAAGCATTGCAGTTAAGTCCCGGTACGCTTTTACATCCGTAAATTTTAAGCTATCTGAGTGCCAATGGTGGCTATTCACAACGCCATCATGAAAAACCGTTTGATACAGAGGAATCCTGAATTGAGGTGCAAACAGAAGCGACTTGTATGGCTCTTTCACCTTTGCGGATTTAAAGAAAAATTCGGGTTTATGGTCGGGATACCAGCGTCCTAAAAAATAGGGGGATTGACGGTTTTTCTTCATATCATTATCCATCCACCCAAAACCGACAGATTCAAGTCCATGCGCAAAGGCGATGCCACTGGTTGTTAGGCTGTTGCCATCTTCGGATCCTAAAACGATTTGATCTTGGTTTGATATCCAATCCATTCTTTTGTTGAACGCAGTAAGCATGTCCGATTCACTGCTATTATTGCTGTAATCTTCCCTTGCCATTGCGGTGGCATCTACATCAATAAATAGACTGTTGAAATGTCCGTATTTTACGATATCGAGCACACGCTGCTTTACGTAGTTCAAGTGACAGTTTGGATTCAGGTAATAGCCATTGCCTCTAAATCCCTTTTTCTTTCTGCCGTCTGCTAATTCAATCGCGCATGCTTTTCTCATCGGCTCTGGTAATCTGGCCGTTAACCAACCGTCATTAACGCCGCTTGGTATTGCTGTGTTGTATGAATCATAAGTCGCGACCAAATAGCCGAGGCGTTTTGCAGCATCAATAACATTAGGTTGGTAAAAAGCGGGCATCCAATTATCAAACCCTAACCAAAGCTTTTCTAAACCAGCTTTCCTTAAGTTATTGAGCATAGTAGTCGAGAGAGCTTGTCCCCAAGTATTGGGTGGCGTTAGAAATTCAGAGGCGTTGTTCTTAATCCAATTCACTCTTTGCTGCGCAGCCTTGTATTGAGCTGCAATGGTGTTATCTGCAAGTGTTGGGTTCGGCACATTAAATTTATTGCGTAACGATGTGCTAATTGAATCAATCAGTAATTGTTTGTGGTATTGGCTAAACCAGTCCTTATTTTTGGATAGCGTGCTAAGTTCAGATTGAGCTTCACTGGTGACGTTAAGAGTAGAACGCTGAAAATACCAATCTTTTAACCCCCACCAGTCTGTGACATCCAAAGTGCTCAGCGGATGTATTCCAAACAGGTAAACCTGACTTGCTCCAATGAGTTTTTCGACATTAGCATTACGCTGGATTTTTTGAACCAGAGGATCCGCAAGATCATGATCAATTCGCCACTGGCGATAACTTTTCGCACCATCAAGCCAGTTATCTCCAAGGGTGATACGTAAAGTAAAGGAACGCGATTGATTCAACGCCGTGAAACTATGGACCGCAGTCATATCAATTCGGTTTTGTGTACTTGAGAAATCGAGTTGATTATTGGTGGCTTCAACCAGTTGATAGCTTATGTAGGTATCCTTTTGTTGTACTGTCCAAAATGGCATTTTAAGTTCCTGGCTCGTATTGGCACCGGAGTAGTTATCAATTAAATACCGAGCCCATACTTTATCTTGGATAGGAATTCGCATGCCTTCACTGAATGGTAGGAATAAAGTGTCGCTTTGTGATTCGGCAAGATCAAACCACTTAAGTATCAGAGGTGAATTCCGTTCAATTGTTGGATGAGAAGGGGTGATGAAATTAACGATGAGTGCATCATTCTTAAGTTGAGCTTTTACTTGAATACGGCTTGGTAGCAGTGTCCAACTCGCGCTATTGGCAGACTTAGACTGGATATCGGTCACTTTTTGAGGCAGATCGTTAACTTTCAGTACCGATGTATTAACGATGGAATCATTCCATTTAATCGAAAAACTTTGTGGGTCAATACTGATTTGATTGCTTTGAGACTGCAGTGTCACACCCGCTGCATTTGCCCCTACGGAAAATAAGAGCAAGGCTAAAGTGAGGATATGGTTTCTATTTTTGAATAACATATTTAGGCTCTGTTAAAAAAGGTAGAGCCTATTACAGCGAACTTCGATCAATGCTTTGTCACCTATTTGTCTCTATCAAGCAGTTGAATCTAGTTTGATGTCGGTTTCGCCAGATTACTCTTAAACGGAAGTGCAACTCTCTGGATATATGAGATTTGTAATCGACCTTGATATTCGGTGAGCTCCACTGCGGCACTTAAATGATGAGCTTGAGATGGAAAGGGGCTTATTGTTGGTAGTTCTGCATTATTACTGCCGATCGGGATTTTGTTTCCAAGCATGTTGTACTGCCCGTCAAACCATTGCCAATTTACGTTTGTTCTCGGGCAACCCGTTATATTCTCAGGAGAGGATACAGAGAGTGTCTGCTTTCCGAGTGCATTTTCGACTTTAAGCCAACGAATATTGCGACCAAGGGAAGCAACGATAGGATAAGTGTCTTGGTCTACCTTTAGGGTATAGACACCAGAGGACGGTGTTACAAGCATCTCCTTTGTTTCGAACTCTTGATACTCTGCTAGCTCTGAAAAATGCCCGCTAATTAAGGTTTTTCCTGTCGGAGATAGTAAGGAGACGTCTTGTTTTACAATGTTTTTTTCTGTCGATATCTTGATCTGATAGCCTTGTGAAGCCAAACCAAAACGTCGAATGAAACTAATCTGGATATCAGACTCCGGGCTGGAGGAATCATCCAAACCTTTACCACACTCAGTTTGAGCGACAATCTCATTTTTCACTGGTAACCAATATTGGCTGCTGAGTGAATGTTGGCTAACGGCTATTTTTAACTCTTCCCATGCCAGTTTAGGCTGTCCATCAATCATCGCTTGGTAAGTATGCTGTAATGGGGTATCACTGAACCACGCCGCTTGAGACGAGAGGGGAAGTGTTAACCCGAAAATAAAACAGCTCAATGTTTTGATTCTCATTTTTCTACCTCAAGTAAGCGGTAACCCACACCACGATGAGTCTCAATGTTTAATGTCGGTAGTTTTTGGCGCAGTCGAAGAATATGGTTATCAACCGTACGAGTACTTGGGAACGCTTGGTAGCCCCAAATTTTATTTAACAGTTCATCGCGGTGGAAAACACGTCCTTGATTTTGAATGAAGAGAACAAGTAATTGAAACTCTTTCGGTTTCAGTGTCACTGGTGTTTCATTATAGAGCGCAATACGTTCAGCGAGTTGCAGTTCAATATTCGAGTAATATAGGTGACAAGTGCCAAGTGGGCGGAGTTGAGAAATGACTCTTGCCATTAGCTCTTCGTTTGAGAAAGGTTTCGTCATGTAATCTTTCGCGCCTGCCATTAGCCCTTCTACTCGTTGTTCGACATCCACTTTTGCGGTCAAAATAATCACCGGTAACGCTTTAAGTAATAGCCAATTTGAGAGATGTTGCAGGCTATCACCATCACTTAATTGTCGATCAAGAATGATGAGATCGGCGCGAAACCATAAAGCCTCAACGCCACTCGATTGTTTAGCCCAGAGACAATCATACCCATTGGATTTGAAGAAGTTGACCAGACCTTGCCCTAGGAGTTCATCATCTTCAATCAGTAGAATGGTGTTCATACGGTACCTCCAATATACAGCGGGTAGGGTGACGTAGAATCGTGAGCTTACCGTCTACTTTTTTGATCAAGTGCTCCACAATATTGAGCCCAATTTTCATGTTTTTGTCATTGTGTTTTGGCTTCAAGCGAGACAAAAATAAGTGAATAGGTGAGGGGAACTCACCTTGGTCTTGTACTTCGATGATTAACGTATCGGTTATCTCTACTGTGACCAAAACATCTCCTTTGCCGTGTTGTTTGGCATTTTTAATCAAGTTTTCTATACAGATGGATAGCCAATAGTAGGGAAGAACTAATTCAATATCTTGGTTAAGCTCAAATGAAATATCATGTTTATCGCATACATGGTGAAGCCATTCTTCAACGGAGGCATTTTGCATTAATAGCTGTTGCGACTTATCTCCACCTAAATAAACATTACTGTTCTCGGTGAGTTGAGATAGCCTCTGGTAGTCGGACATTAGCCGCCATACCGCACCTTGGCTCGATTCAGTAAGGTTATCGAAATCGTTACGAAACATCTCAACGGTTAACCCCAAGCTAGTAATGGGCGTTCGTAATTCATGAGTCAGCAGTTGTAAAATGAAACGTTTTTCTTTGCGCTGTCTGTGCTTTAAATAGCGGCTGCGGATAACGATGAGCACGATGAATATGATCAGTACTGATGATAAAATAACTAGCGATGATTGAGAGTACGAGCGTTCATTTATACATAAATTGCTATAGCGGATCGTACAGCTATCGCCTTTTAGGGTGATCTTCATTTTATCAGCGATAGACTGCCAATGATGGTATGTCACTTGCTTCCATCCTTGCTCCCCATTTAGCCATAAAGTGTCGCCTTCAAGCCATGCTCGATAACCGTTGAGTAGAGCTTCTCGTCCTTGTGGCGATAGCGCTTGTAAGGTTTCATGGAGAGGGTGTTGCGGATTGACAATACTGAGGTAATTTCTGATCGTTTTGTCTACGATCGGTTTGTGTTGATTCGTCGCTTTATTTTTATTTGTCGCTTTATTATTGCCGATATGCTGAAGATAACGATCGGCAAAGCTTTGTCCCGCAGGGTGTAAAACAGTGTGGGTGGAGAACCAATCAGAGTGTAGTGTTCGCCCTTCACACAGTGCTAATTCAAATTCAACCGCATCCGCTAAGCGTTTATTGGCATATTCCTTGGTTGAACAATCGGTTTTGATAGATGCCAGTAGCTCGATATCTTGCCAGCTGAAGGATTCAAAGTTGGGATAGCGTGATTGATCAACCAGCAGATCGGGAGAGTATTGGCTTAACTGCTGTTGAGATATGGCCAAAGGAGAAGATTGCCAGTTCTGCTGATAAAATTTTTGCCACTTTTCCTGCACAGTTTGAGCGTAAACCGTCATAGAGAGTAAAAGTGTAAAACCAAGGGCGAAAATGCTCCAGCGCATGAGTCTCTCTTATTTACGGTTATCTAAAGGATAGATTACTTACTTAAAGTCATAACAGGCTTAAGGCAATTAGGGATTCAAGAATTACGAATTTTAAACGCTTTTTGACTAGGTTTGTAACCTCTTTGTCAACAAATCATAGATTCACGGCTTGTGATGAACAACTGATTATTGATGAGACGATAATCAGTCGATAACGTGTTACTTAAATGATTTATTCCAACCATACTTATTTGCTAATCGGTTAAGTCTGTTTAGCTCTTCTTCAGTTTCCGCTTTAATCCATTCCACCAGATCATCAACAATCGAAGACTGAGATCGGGAATAACAAAAGTATTGCCAAGCACTGTGTTGTACTTGAACGTGCTCAGGGCAAATCAAATATTCGCGCTCTAATTCAGGCAGGACGAGTAGCAAATCTGTAACGGTAACACCTTGCCCTGATAAACATGCACTCAACGCAAGATCAAGCGTAAAGAAAGTGGTATTTCGAACTTTACGAGTATCGTTATGCCCTGACTTTTTTAGCCATGATTTCCAATCTTGATGGTCCAGAGTCGGGTGCAGTCTAGGCATTGTTGTGATGGCATTAATGTCATTTTGCGTTGTGGTGAGGTTCTGAGCGCAAACGGGAGCCATATACTCTTCTCGCAGGTATTGAATATCGACACGGTTCTTATATCGATTTCCTACGCGAGTATTGAATATGAGGAGATCATAGTCGGTGGACTCAAGGCTCTCATCTTCTTCCATTGAAGGAATAATGACGATTTCATGGTCTGGGTACTTTTCATTGAGTCGCTGAATTTTAGGGATCAGTGAACGAGTGGCATAACTTAAAGCCGCTTTAATGACGATTTTCTTCTGCTTGTTATGTTGCCATGAAGCAATCAAGGACTCTAAAGATTGGTAGTGCTTTTCAAGTAAAACCTGTAACTCACGCCCTTGTAGCGTCAACTCAATCGATCGATGACGACGAACAATCAGAGAAACTTTTGCTTCATCTTCTAACAATTTTATCTGCCGACTCACAGCACTTTGCGTGACATGAAGCTCTTTTGCCGCCAACGTGAAGCTGGTTAGCCTTGCAACCGCTTCAAAGACTTTGAGGCTTTTATGTGAATAGGGCAGGTTAGGATATGGCGTCATAATATCTCGCATGAGTTTAATGAATGCCAGAGTCGCATAAATGTAAATTGAACACCAGATGCTAACTCGATATTTTGGCAACAATTATCAGAGGCATTTATGAAAAAAATCTTATCTTTAGCTCTTCCTTTAATTTTCTCTCAGCTCATCGGTATGGCGTTAGTGTTGACTGACGTATGGATGATGTCCCGATTGAGCGTCGCAGACCTTGCTGCTGGTGGCTTGGGTGCTTCGGTGTACTCGTTTGTGTTTATTATTGCAGGGTGCATCGTGGGGTGTGTCGCAAACTTAATTGCGATCGCTTACGGTCAAAGTGTCGCTCGACCTGAATTTGGATTTCAGCAGATCCGCTACGCAATCAAAGGTGCGGTGATGTTATCGGTGCTGCTGACATTAGTTCTCAATGCCAGTTTCGTATTGGTTCCAGATTTACTACGCCAAGCAAGCCAAACCCAAGATGTGATTAGTATCGCGATGGTCTATTTAGGAACGCTGAAGTGGGCAATGCTACCAACCCTATTACTTCTTGTATTAAGGGGGTTAACCAGTACGTTTGGTGATGCTCGTTCAGTACTAGTGATGTCCATTGTCACCGTACTGTTGAATGTACCATTGAGCTATTTATTGGCTTTCAAATTGGATTGGGGGATTTCAGGGCTTGGTGCAGGCACTTCGTTATCGGCTCTGTTTGTGTTAATCGGTTACTCTTTCTGGGTATTTAGACGCTCAACTTACTATCGTTTTGCGCCTTGGCTCAATTTAGATGAGTACTCGCTTAAGCTGATGAATCCACTTTTGGTGATGGGGATGCCTATCGCTATTGCGGGTTTGCTAGAACACGGATTAATTTATGGTGGCACCTTAATGGCGGGCGTCATTAGTGTTGCATCGTTGGCATTACATCAAATCCTTTTACAATGCTTAAGTTTTACATGGAGCATTAACTTTGGTTTCTCGCAAGCGGCATCCATTCTTGTTGGAAAGGACTTTGGTGCGGGGAATCATCAAGGCATAAAAGAAACGGTTAAAAAAAGTTTCGTGATTGTGTCGGTACTGAGCGCAATTATAGCGGCAGTGTTTATGGCATGGCCTAGTGTGATTGCTGGGTTCTTCCAATTGAATGATCCAACTGCTAGTGGCGACTCTGATTTAACCTTGATGTTGTCGTCGCTTCTCTGGGTTGTCGCGTTATGTTTTGTTGCGGATGCATGGCAGTTATTAGCGATTAATTTATTGCGTGGGATGAAGATCGTATTAATGCCGACGGCGTTAACCGCTGTGGGTTATTGGGTGTTTGGTCTTCCTGCTGCATGGTTACTTATGCGCGATTATGGCTTGGCAGGTATTTGGGGTGGCATTGGAATTGGTCTTGCGGCAACAGGCGTGCTTTTATTGTTTCAGCTAATGATGATCTTAAAATCAAAAGGGGATGAGTCTGATCTAGGTATGGCCACAAGTTAAATGCACTTATTCATATAAATGTATATCTGAGGCGGTTGAGCGAAGGTTGAGAACTAGTTCTAAAGGATGAATTTGATCATTCAAATCTATTGATGAAATAAATCTCCTATCAGCTTGTCATTTCTTTGCCATACTAAAGAAATGGCGAGCAAGGTAGGGGCAAACATGAAATTCAAAATAGTACTGCTGATGTTTTGCGCCTTATTTTCAAATGTTAGTTCTGGTGTAAGTGTGACGCTTGAACGATTTGAAAATATGAGATGGATAGAGCCGAGTTCGAATATCTCTTCAGTATTGGAGTTTCCTGAACTCGTAGATGATATCTACCGACAAAATAATGATATGTTGGTTTGGTATAATGAAGAGACAGTCAGCCAATTTGAATTTCAATTGGACTTGATTGATCGCGCCAAAATCAGTTCTCTTTTTTCTCATCAATTGCGTTATTTACGATATTACAAAAGCCAAGGCCGTTGGTTTGAATATGATTTATTAGCCACAGATACCTTGATTCTCTATCTTAGCTATAGTCAAAATGCGCGAGAAAACGGAAAGCTATGGTTTTTTGATTCGAAAGTCTCCTCTTCTTTACTACCGCCCTCCACAGGTAGTATGTCTTCGCTGATTCATGCAGTAAAGTCGGCACAATTGCCTGAATTTATAGCGAATTTAGCGCCGCCTATTGAAGAATATTCGCTTTTTTTATCCTCTTATCAGCATTTAGAAAGCCAATTGGGCAATGATGTGCCGAGTTATTACCAAATAGGCTTGAAGCGAGAAGGTGATATTCTGGTTGATCGCAGCATTTTACTCGACCGCTTAGCTATTGTTGGACTCGACTTGACGATGGTGGATGAATCGACAAATCAATTTGATCGGTCCTTAGTTAAGGTGGTTAAGCTTTTCCAACACATGCATGGTTTAAAGGCGGATGGGATTATTGGCTCTAAAACTTTGAAATGGCTGAATTTAAGCCCCAAAGAGCGAATTCAGTTATTGGCCATTAATGCTGAGAGATCTCGGATGTGGCCTAAAAACCGAGAGTCGATCATTATGGTGAATGTCCCAGATTTTAATATGAGCTACTGGTATCAAGGGCAAGAAGTTTTTGAATCCAAAGTTGTGGTTGGAAGAAAGTCGCGTAAAACACCATTAATGGAAGCAAAGCTTGATTCCGTCATAATGAACCCCACTTGGAATGTGCCATGGAAAATCATGGTGAAAGACATTATTCCTAAAGTGAAAAGAGACCCAGAATATTTAGTGCGAAACAATTTTCAGATCATCGAAGGTTGGAATTCACACGTTGAGATTGATCCTGCGGTGATAGATTGGGCGACGGTTAACCCAAATGCATTTCCATACAGAATGAGGCAGCTATCGGGTGATCGTAATGCCTTAGGCTTATACAAGTTTAATACGCCAAATAAGCGAGCGATTTATCTTCACGATACTCCCAGTAAAAATCTGTTTAACAGTGAAGTAAGAGCATTCAGTTCAGGTTGTATCAGGGTGGAGCATGCCGATAAGTTTGCCTCCCTCTTATTAGAAACCCAAGGTGTGCCGAGTCAAGAATTATTGGTGAGCACTGAAGAACCTGCCAATACCTCCATTCGGTTAAAACGTCGCATTCCAGTGCATATCATCTATCAAACGGTGTGGTTCGAGGGCGGCCAGACTCATTACCGTGATGACATCTATCACTATGATGAGGTTGCAGCGACAAAAGGGTGATGATTGACTAAAAAATGACAATTGCAGTAAGCAATGAATTTTTCCAATCTGTTCAATAATTAAGCGTTAAAAACCGATGAAACTTGGCTGAATCGGTCATTTTTTACGTTTGACGCTAAAAATTCCTTTCTGTAATGTCCGTGTTTCCATTAATACGCGGTACAATTTTCAGTATGTCTCAATCTTTATTTTCTCGTCGAGAGTTTATTCGCTTAGCGGGTAGCGGGCTCGTTGTTGCCTCTTTAGCACCACGATTAGCTCAGGCTTCTTATCCTGATAAACCACGAACTATAGCTATGAATAACCTACATACTGGTGAGTCATTAGAATCATGTTACTTCAATGGTCAAGATTATGTGGCGTCGGAGCTCGGTCGTTTGAATCATATTTGTCGTGATTTCCGTAGGAATGAAGTTTTTGCGATGGATAAGAATCTTTTCGAACAGATCAATCAAATTCAAACGTTACTGGGTACACAAGCTGAGGTGCAGATCATCTCTGGCTACCGTTCGCCAGCCACAAACGAAGCATTGCGTTCAAAATCAAGCGGAGTGGCTAAGAAAAGTTTCCATATGTTAGGTCAGGCGTTAGATTTCCGTTTGGATGGTGTGAAACTGAGCCACGTTAGAGAAGCGGCAATGACACTGAAAGCGGGTGGCGTTGGCTACTACCCAAATAGTAATTTTGTTCATATTGATACAGGGCCTTCACGGGCGTGGTAACCCTTGTCAAAGTAAAATTCTAATGTCATAGTTCCCGCAGTATCGTGTATTGGAAAGGTTTTATATGTCGTTAAAGTACCAAGTTGTTCCTGTAACTTCGTTTTCTCAAAATTGTTCTATTGTTTGGTGTGATGAAACAATGGAAGGTATTGTTGTCGATCCCGGTGGTGATGTTAAGCAGCTCGCAGTTTTGATTGAAGAGTTAGGCGTTAAAGTCGTCAATATTGTACTTACGCACGGTCATCTAGATCATGTCGGCGGAACTGAGCCACTTGCAGATATTTTAAAAGTGGAGATCATCGGCCCACATAAAGCGGATAATTTTTGGCTGCAAGGCTTAGAAAATCAGAGTCAAATGTTTGGTTTCCCGTTAACAGAAGCGTTTGAACCACATCACTGGCTAAATGATGGTGATGTGGTGAAGTTTGGTAATGAAAGCATTGATATTTTGCACACACCGGGTCATACCCCAGGTCATGTCGTGCTATTCAGTGATTCTGCAAAAACGGCTTTTGTTGGAGACGTTCTATTTAATGGCAGTATTGGTCGTACCGATTTCCCACAAGGCGATCACGCAACCTTGATTAATTCGATCAAGACAAAATTGTGGCCGCTAGGTAATGAGGTGAAATTTGTTCCGGG
This sequence comes from Vibrio genomosp. F6, assembly GCF_005146325.1. NCBI lineage: Bacteria > Pseudomonadati > Pseudomonadota > Gammaproteobacteria > Vibrionales > Vibrionaceae > Vibrio > Vibrio genomosp. F6. The sequence goes on from NZ_SYUT01000010.1 coordinate 236,383, forward strand.
ACATGGACCGGAATCCACATTTGGTCGTGAACGAGTGTCAAATCCATATGTGGCAGATGAGATGCCTATTTATTAATCAGGGTAAATATTTAGAAAGGAGGCCATTGAGTCTCCTTTTTTATTCGGTTTCTAAATGGCTATTAAAAACGGTGGGATCTTCTTCAGCGCTTGCTGCAGCCAAATATCGACGAGCCAAGCCTACAAACTCATCTGCATCTCTATCTAAATCCGCAACCGCAATGAAAACATCGTAATCATAGTAGTTACGTTGGTATTTCATCCTGTTCGCCAACATTCCGAGTAACCCCGAATAAACTTCACCGTGGCTATTTTTGTAGGGGCTGGAATCTAACACGATATCTTCAAATTCAATGAACTTACGTTTCGCCTCCTTTCTAGAGTTTGACTTTAATTGACTATTTTGACGTGCCATGCGGTTTTGTTGATCCCTTAGGCTTTGGCGAGCGCCCAAGTAGAGAAGCGCACGTTGAGTGAGCAGAATGTCACTTGCCACTCGAGGGCAGATACTATTGAGGTAGGGGGAGTAGTGTTTCAGTTTTATCCCAACCCAAGGAAGAGGTTGGTGCCAGCCATCAACGTGATGAGTACATACACCGATTTTTTCGATATTAGTCCATTTTACCACCCAGCCCCCTTTGTAAAGGTGTTGCTGGAAGTGAGTGGAGGTAAGGGTATAGGCGACTCTGCTTTTCGCGATAACTAGGTAACTGAAGCCTAAAATACCCAACATAACGGCGAGGGTTAACAGTGTTTGTTGCCAGCCTGTCGATAATCCGATTAAAAAGAAAACGATGACAAAGATAATCCCTCCAATAAGTTTAGCCATGGAAGATTCAAGATTAAAGTTATGATTACTTAATTGTAGAGTTTGCATCATTCACCCTATGTCATATTTATACGGCTTACAAATAAGGCATGTTTTTACATCCAGTATGCATTGCTGATAACGGTGGCCTTGTAGTATAAATAATAGACGCTTCTGCGCAAAGTACGCATTTTTCGTCGTCTTTCGTTGCTTGACCCTACAAATCGTTTCCAAATTTTGGTATAAATCGCGCTTCAAATTTTCACCACTGCGTTATGGCAGTGAACTGGAGAAACATTCAATGAGACTTGCTCATAAGCGTAAAGTGCAGGCTAAACTGCAAAAACGCATTAAAGCGACAGTGGCAAACTTAGCAACTGCGCCTAAAACAGCAAAGCCTGTAGCGGTAAAGCCAGCAGTAGAGAAAAAAGTAGCAGCAGTAGTAACTAAAAAAGTTGACGTTGCACTAACTCCTAAGCAGCAACAAGTTCTAGATATTGTTGTAAGCAATGCTGATGGTATCAACCCTAAAAGTATCGGCCTAGCGGCTGGCCAAGAAGAAGCAAAAGCGGGTTCTTGGGCAACAGGTGCATTGAAAAAACTTCTAGAAGAAAACTTAGTCGCTAAAGAGCAACTTGCAGGTAACAAAGTTATCTACAAAGCAGTTTAATTTTACTCTCTGCTCTGCATAAGTTTTAAACCCCGTCTATCGGGGTTTTTTTATGCAACATATTTACCTCCCTTCCCAATAACGGCTATAAAATTACCTCTGTCACAACTTAGTAAAATAACCTCAACAATTGAATGCAAGTAAATACTTAAGTGCTATTCACATCGAGCTGTATATTTGGCTTTTCTAACTCAATGATATTTTAGACTTATATCTCATACCTTGATTATGTCCTACGTATTTATACTTAATACTATTGTCTAATACCTAGATGTAAGCTGGTTTTACTGCGTGGTCTCGCTGATTTTTTATTTTGATTTTCTATTCCATTGTAAAGGTGCACGAAGACACTCTGAGGTATGAGTGTAAGAAACCTAACCAAGGACGTAAGAATGAGTTTGATAAAGAAATCTATTAAGCGAGCCATTACCAGTGGTGTTGTTATTGCTGCTACATGTGCTGCGTTAGTCTCAACGACAGCCTCTGCTGCTGATAAAGTTTATCGTTTGAAACTTGCAGAAACATGGGGACCGAACTTTCCAATTTTTGGCGATGCCACAAAAAACATGGCTAAAATGGCTGAAGAGATGTCGAATGGTCGTTTACAGATCCGCATCGATTCATCAAACAAACATAAAGCACCTCTTGGTGTGTTCGATATGGTGAAATCTGGTCAATACGACATGGGGCATTCCGCGTCTTACTACTGGAAAGGGAAGGTGCCTAATACGCTGTACTTTACTTCGATGCCTTTTGGTATGTTACCGACAGAGCAGTACGCATGGTTCTACTACGGTGGAGGCATGGAGTTGATGGAGAAAGTGTATTCAAAACACAAACTGCTTTCATTCCCAGGTGGTAATACAGATACCCAAATGGGCGGCTGGTTTCAAAAAGAGATCAACAGTGTTGATGATTTGAAAGGTCTTAAAATGCGCATCCCTGGGTTTGCTGGTGAAATCCTTGCCGAGTTAGGGGCTAAGCCTACGAATATTGCCCCTGGAGAGTTATATACCTCTCTAGAGCGTCGTACGATTGATGCATTAGAGTGGGTGGGGCCATCTCTGGATTTACGAATGGGCTTTCACAAAATTGCTCCTTACTACTACACAGGTTGGCATGAGCCGGGAACTGAGTTGCAGTTCTTAGTAAATGAACGCACATGGAAAAAGCTTCCGGATGATTTGAAAGCTATATTGAAAATAGCAATGAAGACCGCCGCTTACGATATGTACACTCAGTCTAAACACGAAAGTGGTAAAAACTGGGCGTCGATTCAATCTGAATATCCAAACGTTCAGGTTAAAAACTTCCCAGATGAGGTAATGGCAGCTCTACGTGAGGCGAATGGACGCTTATTGGCAGAGCACGCAGCAAAAGATGCTTTAGCGAAAGAGATTCAAGCGTCTCAGGCTGATTACATCAACCAAGTTCGACCATGGTCAAACATATCTCATCGCGCATATTTAAACAGCCAAGCTCAACAATAAGAGCCCGCTGAATCATTTCTAAATCGTCGGTGTAGGGGTTTCCTACACCGCAAAAGCCCAAGAACCCTTTTACATTGGCGAATGCCGCTTGAACCGTGATCGCTTTTATATTGGTTTATATAGTCTCACTGGCGCGATGAATTTTGGCCAGTTTGCTCTGAGTATCAGTACTTGAATATAAGCACATAAATATAAGTTAGAGCCTAGTCATGCAGTTCCATGGAGTCGGATATGAGAAACCTGATTTATATTGAGAGATTGTTTAACCGGATCGGAGATTTCCTCGGATGGTTATCCAGCATTCTATTCATTTTACTACTTGCGAATGTCGTGTACGACGTCGTAATGCGCTACGTATTCAATGACGTGTCGATTGGATTTCAAGAGATGGAGTGGCATCTGTTTTCGGCTGTCTTCTTACTTGGGGTGCCATACGCGATTAAATCTGGCGGCCATGTTCGCGTAGATGTTTTTTATGAGCGTTTGTCATTTAAAGCACAAGCGATCATCGATGTTTTAGGTACCATCGTCTTTCTATTTCCTTTTTGCTTGCTGGTGGCTTGGTACGGTGTTGATTTTGCGAAAGAAAGTTATTCACTTGGAGAAACATCAGGTGACCCCGGTGGGTTGCCATACCGCTGGATAATAAAAGCCATGATCCCATTGTCATTCTTCTTGATGGCGCTAAGTGGCGTTGGACTGCTTCTGCATTCAATTAATAAGATCGTGAATCCGCACCTCATTCATGCTCAATCTGTTGACTCAAAGTAAAGGAATTACAAGATGATCGGTATCGTGATGTTTTTTGTAGCACTGTTCGCCTTGTTGTTGGGTTTTCCAGTAGCATTTACGTTTGGCGGCATTGCGCTTATTTTCGGTGTGTGGGCAGAAGGCATAGAAATGTTCGCTTTCATGCCATATCGAATTCAATCCATTATGGAAAACACCGTTCTAATGGCGGTTCCTCTGTTTGTTTTTATGGGCTTAGTCCTGCAAAAAACACGTTTAGCAGAGCAGTTGCTCGAATCAATGGGACGTTTATTTGGTGGCGTTCGCGGTGGTATTGCGATCTCTACCGTATTGGTTGGGGCGTTACTTGCTGCGTCTACGGGTGTCGTAGGGGCATCAGTGGTTGCGATGGGTTTGATATCATTACCTGTGATGCTTAAATACAATTACGACAAAGGGCTCGCTTGCGGCACCATCTGCGCATCGGGAACGTTAGGGCAAATCATTCCACCGTCGATTGTCTTGATTCTACTCGGTGATGTATTGGGTGTACCTGTTGGGGATCTTTTCCAAGCGGCAATTTGGCCGGGTGTGATGCTGGTTGGGGCGTACATTGTTTATATTCTTATCTATGCAAAGATGAACCCAGAAGCAGCGCAGTGCATTGAGCGTGATGAATCTATTAGTCGTAAAGAAGAGGTGTTCAAAGCGTTAAAAGCCGTGATTCCACCACTCGCGTTGATTATTGTTGTATTGGGTTCGATTTTCGCAGGTGTGGCGACGCCAACAGAATCTGCGGCCTTAGGTGGAGCCGGGGCAATCCTACTTTCGTTGCTGTATAGACAATTCAGTCTTCAAATGGTGTATGACGCAGCAAAAGAGACCGTAAAAGTGACGGCAATGGTATTTGCTATCTTGCTCGGTGCAACAGCCTTTTCCATGGCGTTTACATACACAGGAGGGGATTACCTTGTAGAAGAGTGGATGCTTGCTATTCCTGGTGACAAATGGGGCTTCCTGATTATCACCATGATCGTTATTTTGATTCTGGGATTCTTCATTGATTTTGTAGAAATCTGTTTCATTATTGTCCCAATCTTGGCTCCTGTAGCAGAATTGATGGGCATTAACATGGTGTGGTTTGCGATTTTGGTGGCGATGAATTTACAGACCTCATTCTTAACCCCTCCATTTGGTTTCAGTCTGTTCTACCTTAAAGGTGTTGCTCCAAAAGGGATCACAACGCGAGATATCTACCGTGGCGTAATGCCCTTCATTGGTATTCAAATACTCGTATTAGCCTCATTACTTATTTTTCCTGGTTTCTATGGAATGTGATCGCAATAGAGGTTACATGAGTTTATTTTTATAGATTGAAAATAAATTGTTACATTAGAACTGCTTACTACTATCAAGGTAGTAAGCAGTTTTCTTTTATCTGACAAAGAAAATCACCAGTGAGGAAAGGAATGCCTCTAAAAGCTAAATTGATTTTACTAACATTACTTCCGTTGATATTGGTCACCGCCAGTATTAGCTGGATCACCCTGCATCAAGCAAAAACACTCGGTGAGAATGAGATCAAAATCTTCCGCGAGAGTTTGATCCAATCGCGAGAAACCGCACTGAAAGATAGTGTCGATATTGCCTCTGACGCCATTTCACACATCTACAATAATTCAGCTCCTGATGATGTCGAAGCTAAGCAACGGGTTCGGGATATATTATCGCGCTTGCGTTATGGTTCGGATGGCTACTTTTTTGCCTACGATGAGTTTGGTACTAATTTAGTGCACCCAATTCAGCCTGAATTGGTGGGACAAAACTTACTGCATATTCAAGATCTCAATGGTGACTACCTGATTGCAGAATTGTTACATCAAGCTAAGAGTGGCGGCGGTTTTCATCAATATTTATGGCAGAAACCGTCAACGGGTGAAACCGTCCCCAAACTCAGTTATGCCGCATGGTTAAGTAAGTGGGATTGGATGATTGGTACGGGGCTCTATATTGAAGATATCAGCCTCGAAGTTGCGAATATGCAGGCTGCGATCAATAAAAATATCGAAACGACCTTCTTCTCTATTGTGTCGATTCTTGGGGTGACCGTCGCGGTGATCATTGTTTTAACCTTAGCGATCAATTTACATGAACATCGCTTAGCGGATAAGAATTTAAAAGAGTTGGCACATAAAACGGTCATGTTCCAAGAGGATGAAAAGAAGCACTTAGCCAGAGAGTTACATGACGGCATAAACCAACTGCTTGTCTCCAGTAAATGTCATTTAGAGCTGTTAGCGCATAAATTGAATGATAAAAAGTTGGCACTGCATATTGAGAAGTCACAACACTCATTGATGACGGCTATTTCCGAAGTTCGACGTATTTCGCATAACTTAAGGCCAAGTGCACTAGACGATATTGGCTTAGAAGCGGCGTTGAATACTCTATTACAAGACTACAAAGCTCACTCAAATATTGAAACGGAAATTCACTTTGAAACTCAGACAGGAAAGCTCAAATCAGAAGTCGCGACTACACTTTATCGAGTGGTTCAGGAATCACTGAATAATATCGAGAAGCATGCTCATGCAAAGAAGGTGACGGTAATACTGCAGCAATTTGGAAACCAGTTGCAGTTGATTGTTAGAGATGATGGGCAAGGGTTTAACCTAAATGTAGCCACTCACCGAAAAGGAATCGGTCTTAGAAATATGCGTGAGCGGGTAGAGTTCATGGGCGGGGAATTTGAGCTTATGAGCGAACAAGGGTTTGGAACAGAAATAACGGTGCTATTTAACTTAGATGGATTGGTGTAATCAATGGATGATAAAAAAATATCAGTAGTGATCGTTGATGATCATCAGGTTGTACTTGATGGTTTTATGGCTCGGCTAGAGTTAGAAACGGGTATTGAAGTGATTGGCACGGCAAGTAATGGGTTAGAGGCCGTTGATGTTGTCCGACAGTGCAAGCCTGATGTGGTATTGATGGATATCAGCATGCCAATTATGAATGGAATTGACGCCACGAGATTAATTCACGAAGAATCGCCAGACGCAAAAATATTGATGCTAACGATGCATGATAATCGGGAATACATCATGAAAGTGATGCAGACTGGGGCGGTTGGCTACATGCTCAAAGAGATTTCAGCCGAAAAAATGGTTCAGGCGATCAAAACTGTGAATCAAGGCTCTACCTATTTTTGCGAGTCGGTCACTCAAACACTGTTTACGCAACAAATAGAAACCAGTGCTCAAAAGCCCAATCCTTTGAGTCGGCGTGAAGAGGCCGTGCTGAAATTGGTCGCTCAAGGTGCGAGTAGTAAGAAAATTGCAACGCTCTTAGGTATCAGTTATCGAACCGTTGAGACTCACAGGCAAAACATCAAACACAAACTTGATATTCACTCCACAGCGGAACTAGCTAAGTATGCTTTGGAAAAAGGGTTATCCAATTAAATAAAAAGGTCAGTGTATAAACTGACCTTGAAGATGTTTTTTTGAAATGGTTTATTCTGGCTTAGTAATGCTGCCAATTTCAAGAATAGGGGCGACGTTATAGCCTTCGGCATTCATCATTGATGAGATACGCTGAACAGAAGAAAGTAGCAAACTCTGTTCCCACTCTTCAAGCTGTTGAAAACGATTAATGAAATGTTCCTGTAATGGAAGAGGCGCACTTTGTAGTAAAGATGTACCTGATTCAGTTAATTTGGCATGAACTTTACGTTTATCTTCGAGGCTACGTACACGCTCGATATAACCATTTCTCTCTAGGCGATCTAAAATAGTAGTAGCTGTCGCTTGACTCATATTGGTGTGATTAGATAACTGCTTAATTGTCACATTACCTAGCTCTTTGATAGCTCGAAGTAAAACTAACTGCGGCCCTGTTAAACCTGATTCTTTGCTTAGTTTTTTGGAGTGGAGATCAATTGCTCGAATGATTTGGCGGATTGATACCAAGACTTCTTCATGCTTATCCAATGTCTGAATTCCAATGTATGAGTGAGTGACATCAGGGAAATTACATCAATTCGATTTACATGAAAAGAGGTGAAATGATCAGTTTTCATTAATGAGGTGTACGACATAAGTGTATTGAGTGAATAAAGTTTAGAGTTCGAATAATTAAAGTAACGAAATATCGATCAATACCGTAATTAAATTTCCGATTATTGGTCGATAATTGAACGGAAAATGGCGATATCTGACTGTTTTGTGTTGTTTATTAGGTTTTTAATGGCAGTAATGGTAACCTAATGGACGTTTTTGAAATGTAAATATATTAGTGATCTAAGTAAATTTCAGTGTGTGCGAGTTATTTTATTAAATGCCTCGTTGTACTAAAAATTATTTGATTGCTGAAGTGAGGAAGAATGCAAAAAGGGATAGATAAGTACAGTATTGACAGTACTGACTATACAGTAGGTCAAGATAATGTGCAGAAATGGGGTTTTGATGTTCATAACCCTGTATTCGGCGTGAGTGCGGGTTTCATTGCGCTATTTTTGATTGCTGCACTAGTTTTAGATGCAGAAACAGCAAAAGCGGCACTTGATGGAATTAAGTGGCAAATCATTGGTTCTTTCGACTGGCTATTCATCTGGTCAGGTAATATCTTTGTTATTTTCTGCTTGGCTCTCATTGTTTCACCATTTGGTAAAATTCGTTTAGGTGGTACGGACGCGGTCGCTGATTATTCATGGCTTTCATGGCTAGCGATGTTATTCGCAGCAGGTATGGGTATCGGCCTGATGTTCTGGAGTGTTGCAGAACCTGCAGCGTACTATACCGGTTGGTATGAAACGCCACTCGGGGTAGAAGCAAATACTCCGGAAGCCGCTAAACTGGCACTAGGTGCGACTATGTACCACTGGGGTCTTCACCCTTGGGCTATTTACGGTGTCGTTGCGCTTTCACTTGCTTTCTTTACTTATAATAAAGGCTTACCGCTATCAATTCGCTCAATCTTCTATCCTATTTTAGGTGACCGAGCTTGGGGTTGGGCTGGACACATTGTTGATATTCTTGCGGTGCTAGCAACTCTATTTGGTTTAGCGACTTCGCTTGGCCTTGGTGCACAGCAAGCGGCAAGTGGTATTCACCATGTTTTCGGTATTGACGCCGGCATGGGGTTACAAATTGCAGTCATTACCGTTGTGACGCTTCTTGCGGTTGTCTCTGTTATCCGTGGTATTGATGGTGGTGTAAAAGTTATCAGTAATATCAACATGATTATCGCATTTGTATTACTGGCTCTTGTTGCTCTTATTGGCTACGCAGTGACACTCGGTTCAATCCCAACAACAGTGATGGCTTACGTGGAAAATATCATTCCATTAAGTAACCCACATGGTCGTAGTGATGAAGCTTGGTTCCAAGGTTGGACTGTATTCTACTGGGCTTGGTGGATTTCATGGTCCCCATTCGTAGGTATGTTCATTGCTCGTGTCTCTAAAGGTCGTACGGTTCGTGAGTTCATCACGGCAGTGCTGATTGTTCCAACAACTGTGACCATTCTTTGGATGTCAGTGTTCGGTGGCATGGCGATTGATCAAATACAAAATGGTGTTGGTGATCTAGGTACGAAAGGTCTTACAGATGTTCCACTAGCTATGTTCCAAATGTTTGATGTTCTACCGTACGGTACTTTGTTATCTGTGGTTGCTGTAGTACTGGTATTGGTGTTCTTCATTACATCATCAGATTCTGGTTCATTAGTTATCGATAGTATTACTGCTGGTGGTAAAGTTGATGCACCAGTTCTTCAACGTGTGTTCTGGGCATTCATGGAAGGTGCAATTGCGGTTGCTCTACTGTGGGTTGGCGGAACAAAAGCAATTGAAGCTCTTCAAGCGGGTGCAATTTCAACAGCCTTGCCATTCACATTTATATTGTTATTAATGTGCGTGAGCTTGTTGATGGGTATGCGTACCGAGAAGCGATAAAAAGCACATAATTGTGTAATAAATAGATGAAGGGATGAACGATATGTTCATCCCTTTTTTTATTTTGATGGCTTTTTTGTAACGCTTTTTTTTGACAGTCGACGCAGAATTGACGTTATTTGATGGTTTTATCAAAGGATAAATAAAAGCTTAAAATTAAATGAGAATTCACTCGCAGAGCGTGAAAAAAATAGCTACTATCGCCAACTATTTTTGGCTACATGAGCTGATCTCGAATTATGAAAATTACTCTTAAACAGAAGTTGATAGGCGCAAGCTTATCGGCAGTTGTGTTGATGGCAACTGCATTGACTTGGATGTCCGCTGATAAATTATTTGAACAAACTCGAACTGGCATCTATTCAAGAGCACAAAGCCTTTCGTTTGCAGCTTCTGAAGGTATAGAAAGCTGGATTACTATTCGTAAAGATATCGCTTCAGCATTTAACGACTTTAGTGAAGAATCTGACGTTGTCCCATTTCTTCAACAAGCCCGTAAAGCGGGTAACTTTGACGATATTTTCCTAGGTACTCCAGAAGGTGGCATGTTCCGTTCACATCCTGAACGTAACCGTGCTGGTTATGATCCTCGTCAACGTCCGTGGTACAAAGATGCAAACTCTGCAGGTCAACAAATCATAACGACGGCTTACCAAGATGCGATCACCAATGCGTTACTTGTGACCATTGCTGAGCCGGTAAATCAAAATGGCAAATTTGTTGGTGTTGTTGGGGCCGATGTACTGATTGACCAATTGATTAATGACGTTATCAGTTTAGAAGTCGGTGAAAATGCTTACGCAATGCTGATCGATACAAACGACGGCACCTTCCTAGCGCACCCAGATAAAAGCTTATTGCTTAAACCGGTAAGCCAGCTTTCTAATGAGCTTAGCATGAACAGCATTGAGCAAGCCGTTCAAAGTAAGAGCATCGAAATCATCGAGAACAAGGGTAAGCAGAAGCTTCTATATTTTGTGAACGTTCCGAATACTAAGTGGATTTTTGGTATTGAGATGGACCGTGCGACTGAAGAAGCTGGGCACTCATCTCTGCTGATGCAGCTGATTACAACGGCTGTAGTGATCACCATACTCGTTATTCTGTTAGTTTCTTGGTTAGTGAGCTTTTTATTCCGAGATCTTGGCCGTGTGTCTAAAGCACTTGAAGAAATCGCATCAGGCGAAGGTGACTTAACTCAGCGTTTAACACCACGTAGTGATGATGAAGTAGGCCAGCTTGCAACGAACTTCAATAAGTTTGTGGGTAACATGCACTCAATGGTTACCAAGTTAAGTGAAGTATCAGCATCTCTTTCAGAGCAAGCGAAGTTAACCGCTTCTCAAGCTGAAGAACGTAGTGCTCGTATTCAACTACAACAAGACGAGATCAATATGGTCGCGACTGCTGTAAATGAAATGGCTGCGGCGACTCAAGAAATTGCAGGAAATGCTGATAATACGGCTCAAAACTCTTCTGAAGCGGTAGGTGCGTGTGAACATGGTTCTAACCAAGTGACACAAACACAAGGCTCAATCCAAAACTTAGCTCAAGAAGTGCAAGTGGCGACGAATGTTATTCAAGAGCTTGAAGCGCACGGAAACAGCATCAATACGATTCTGTCTACCATTCAAGGTATTGCGGAGCAAACGAACTTGCTAGCACTGAATGCTGCGATTGAAGCGGCTCGTGCAGGCGAACAAGGTCGTGGTTTTGCTGTTGTTGCGGATGAGGTTCGTGTTTTAAGCCAGCGTACTCATGCGTCAACGCAAGAGATTCAGCAGACGATTGAGATGCTTCAAAGTACTACAACGAAAGCGGTTTCAATTATGGATGACAGCCGTATGCTTGCTGATACAAGTGTTGATGATGCAAACTCTGCCGCAGTTAGTTTGACTCAAATTCACACAGCAGTTGAGCGTATTAGTGATATGGCTACGCAGATCGCTTCTGCCGCTGAAGAGCAAGCCTCAGTGACATCTGAGATCACTCGTAATACTCAAGGTATTCGTGATGTATCAAATGAGCTAGCGACTGAAGCACAAGATGCAGCAACGCAAGCTGCTAAACTCTCTGATTTGTCATTTGAACTAGAGACAGAGATCAGCCAGTTTAAGCTATAAAGCTATAAAGCTATAAAGTGAAAGTAAGAGTAAAAAGGAGCTTAAAATTAAGCTCCTTTTTTTGATCTTGATGTTAGCGAAAATGTTGTCTCAACTATTGGCAATCAAGCTAAACCGCAGCTGACCATTAAATTAAGGAAAGGGAGTTAAAGCCAAAAGTCTCGTATTGGTTGGTTAGGATCAAAATGATGGGCAATTTGAGCCTGTAGCAGCTCAGCGGTAGCGATAGCATCCGTCAGAGCATGGTGCGGCGTATAAACAGGTAGCCCATAGCGAGTTCGGCTTTTCCCCAGACGCACAGAGCCAGGTTTCTTACCTTTTAACTTATTCCATAAGCCGCCAGAAATTTTATTCTGTAGATCGGATTCTATTTGCAGAGTATCGAGCACAGGGAAAATGATACCTTCATTGATACGAGCCTTTAAAGCCTGATCTAAAAACTCACGCTCAATGCGTCGATAATGCACGACCATTATTTTTCCTGAAAGTGCATCAAGCACTTCGTCAATCACTTCAGAAAAATCAGGTGCACCCAAAATATCATTATGCGTGATGCCATGGATCACAACTGACTCTTCTTCTAGCTTCTGCTTAGGTCGAACCGTCCAATGCTTCGCTCGGCTTAAACAGATACGATTTAGAGTAAATGGCACGACTCCAATCGTTATAATGCCATCTTTTTTAGGATCTAACCCGGTTGTTTCAAAATCCACAGCCAAGAATTCAATTTCAGAGATTGGCGTATCCGGGCTTGGTAGTATCTTGCTATAAAAAGATTGAAGTCGGTGATCTCTGGCTTGTATCAGTTTCTTTGAAAACTTCATTTGCCAGTCGATGCTTGGTTGTTGTAGTGCTTTAATAATCATAACGACCTACTTGAAACTGTTGCTTGCTTGGTAGCGGAATTTCAAGAAATTCTGTGCATTACTCAAAATTTGGAAAGCATCCTTTAGATTACGGCGCTCAAAGTCAGATAGGTTTTCAGGTTCGATATTGTTATCTGGCTCAATTTTGTTCTCAACGTCCAACGCTTGGTGTCGAATCCTTACCATGTAGATGAACTCCATTGCATCTTTCAAATCTTGAGCTCGTCCTTTCGGAAGGATGCCAGCATCAATAATGTCATCCAATCGCTCGAATGAGTTTTGGGAACGGGAGCCAACCGCAAGAGCATGAACACGAACAAGATCGGCAAGTGGAGCAGTACCACGGCGTTTTAAGTTGATCGAGTTATTATGTCTGCCATCTTTTTCCATTACGAAGTCTTTGAAAAAGCCCAAAGGAGGCGTGCGGTTGAGAGCATTACGCGCAAGACATGCTAAGAAACGGTTGTTTTTTCTTGCTCTACGAACAATAAAACTATTGAGTTGTTCCGCCCACTTTAAGCGCCCATAGATACCATCTAGATCAAAAAAGATAGAGGCATTGAGCAGAGCTTTAGGGTTTGGATCATCAATCCAATCGGCAAAGCATGCTTCCCACTCAGAACGAGTCATGCGCCACATTTTGTTGGTCGCCATGATATCGCCCGTGCAGTAGCTATACCCACATTTATCTAGACCATCACAGATGAATTTAGAGAACGCCTCAAAGTAGGCATTATGTTTTTCATCGTCATAGCTTTCATCAAGGATAATCGCGTTATCTTGATCGGTAACAATAAGCTGTTCATCTCGGCCCATAGAGCCAAGAGCAAGAAAGCAATAGGGAATTGGGGCGCTGCCAAGTGTTTCTTCTGCCAGTTCGATAATGCGTTGTTTGAAGCTACGACCAATGACTGACATCGCCGTTCCGACCATGTGAGAGTTCGCATCCTCATTTACTAAACGGACAAAGCTGTCTTTCACTTGCTCAGAGAGTGATACTAACTCTTCAACACTTTGTTGCTGGAAAATACTGCTTACGAGTAACAGAGAGTTTTGGGATTCATAACGGACAATATCAGTCGCTTCAATGATACCAATAGGTTTCTTGTCTTTTAAAACCGGTAAGTGGTGCACGTTATAACGAAGCATGGTGAGCATCGCCTCGTATACATAGGCATTATGATCCAGAGAGATAACTTCGGTGGTCATCACTGTGGACACATCATCACTTGGGTCTAAACCTTCAGCAAGCACTCGAGTGCAGAGATCTCGGTCGGTGATAATACCAATAACTGGTGAGTTATCATCTTCGTCGTCTTGAATGATTTCGGGGTCGATAATCAGTAGCGACGATATGTTCTCTTCTGCCATCATTATTGCGGCTTGTTGTATGGTTTGATGCTTTTGAATTGTTGGGGCTTCACGGCTCAACAAGGTTCGCACTTTAGACGTTGTCAGATCATTGGCATCATTACTTTCTGAGTTAGCCTGTCTCAAACGCGCGTTATCTTCTACTTCGACAAAGTCTGCAAAGGAATCGTGGTTTTCATACAGTTCTTGGAATATCTCTTCTGAGAGGCAGTACACTAGGGTGTCTTCAATCGCTTTTACTGGGAAACGGACTTTATTGTTGGTCAGTAGGCCCATTTGTCCAAACAAGTCGCCTTGATCTAAGCGGTTATAAAGCTCTCCTTTACGTCGATATACTTCCACGACCCCGCTGCGAACGATATAGAGGTCATTAATATGATCGCCTAAATGTATGATAGGCGTATCTTGGCGATAATAGGAAATCTCAACGTTTTGGGTAACTTTAGTGAGGACGTCTTCTGGGAGTTCGTTGAATGGGGGATATTGTGCCAGAAAATTTTGTATTTCGAGTAATTCAGCTTCCATATTTAAACACGTCCAAATAGATATACATAAGAAGAATAGACCATGTTACAGCATTTAAACTATTTGTCAGACAGTTTTCCAAATCGTGATTTGCTTCTTCTCATAATTTGATTTAATAGACTAGTATTCAATGAGATATCGAGTCAAACAATGTCAATTGGTGTTTAAAAGAGGGGTTTTATATGTTTAGAAGAGTGCTATTAATCGGCCTTGTCGTTTCCTCATTCTTTAGCCATGCGCAAGAGCAGGATTCAATTTATGATACACCGACAAAATACGATTACCTCTACGCAACGGTAAGTTCAGGTAGCTTTGATAGCGACATTGGGGGGAACTCTAATGTAACAACATGGAACTTAGGTGGAAACGGACTTGTGACAGAGCATTGGCTTGTCGCGGTCGATTATTCGGCTCGATTTGTAAACCTTAAAAGTACGGATTTAAGAATTGATACCTTGCTTGCGGGCGGTGGTTATCGATTCAAATTGAGAGAAGATTTAGACCTTGTCACCGTGGCTCAGGTTGGGGCAATAAAAGCAAAAGAGACCTTGGAATCGATAGATAAGACGCTCTATTCTGAATCTGAATTTGTGTATGCCGGCTCACTCTATTTGAACTATGCATTTACTGAAAAAACAGAAGGTAGACTGGCGGCCGAATTCAATCGTAGCGATTGGATTGATGAAAATATCACTCGGTTAGAAGTGAATCACTATATAACATCAGCCATTGCGCTTGGGGGATTTTATACATACCGCAAAGCGAATAGTCACTACAGCAATGAAGCGGGAGTTTCATTTAGAGTGCTGTATTAAACGCCCAATGTTTATCTTAATCGCAATAAAAAAGACCAGATCGAGATCTGGTCTTTTTAAGATGTTAATCAAAACAGCAGTTAATCAAAACAATTAAAGTACAGCAGAAATACCTTTACATAGTGGACTCATGTTTGATTTTGTCATGCCTGCAACACTGATACGGCCAGAGCCAACAATGTAAATAGCGAACTCATCTTTTAAACGCGTTACTTGTGCTTTTGTCAGCCCTGAAAAAGAGAACATACCGTTCTGACGCTCAATAAAGCTGAAGTCTGCATCGACACCTTCTGCTTTAAGTGTCGCAACAAAGAGTTCACGCATCTCTTGAATACGATCACGCATCTCTGCTACTTCCGATTCCCATTCTGCGCGAAGATCTTGGTCACCAAGAATATGAGTCACGACAGCGCTACCGTGAGCGGGTGGGTTTGAGTAAATTGAGCGGATGATGCTTTTTACTTGAGAGAATGCAGTCGTAGCAACATCCGATGATTTTGCGACTAAAGTGAATGCGCCAACGCGTTCATTGTATAAGCCGAAGTTCTTTGAGAATGAGCTTGCGACAAGGATTTCGTCATTGTATTTTGCGAATGTACGTAAACCTGCAGCATCCTCTTCAACGCCTTTTGAAAAGCCTTGGTATGCGAAATCAAACAGTGGAAGCAGCTCTTTTTCAGCAACCAGTTTTGCAAGGATTTCCCACTCGTCAGCGGTAGGGTCAATGCCAGTAGGGTTATGACAGCAACCGTGAAGTAAAACAATGTCGCCTTTTGATGCTTGTTCAAGATCAGCGATCATTGCGGCAAAATCTTTATTTTTTGATTCAGCGTCATAGTAAGAATATTGCGCAGTTTGAATGCCAGCGGCGCTAAATACACCATTGTGGTTCGCCCATGTTGGGTTACTGATCCAGATTTTAACGTCGCTACCCAATTGGCGCTTAATGAACTCACCAGCAACGCGTAGAGCACCAGTACCACCAGGGGCTTGTGCTGTTTTTGCGCGTTTCTCGCTCACAATAGATGCATCATCGCCAAAAAGAAGTTTTTGTACAGCAAGTCCGTATTCTGCTGTCCCTTCAATGGTGAGGTATGACTTAGTCTTCTCTTTTTCTAGCAGTGCTGCTTCTGCTTTTTTTACCGTTTTTAAAACAGGCGTCTCACCACTCTCATTTTTGTAAATCCCAACGCCTAGGTTAATTTTTTCAGGGCGAGTATCCTTCTTAAACTCTTCAGTAAGTCCAAGAATAGGGTCTGCGGGAGCTGCTGCAACTTTTTCAAACATAATCGTCATCCATGTAATTGAAGGGAGAATATTAATCACTCCAGTATTTATACCTGTAAGGATTTTACCTGACAATAACAATAGAAAAGAAAAAGTAAAAAAAATCAGTTTTGACGTGAAAAATGGCAGGAGAGGGTGTTTTCATAAAAAAACACTCTAGTTTTTGTTCACTAGAGTGCTGATTAATTGTTGTTGTGTGTAACATTTAACCCGTGATGGTTAGCGAAGCTGCTAAGTTGTTATCAGGCTTGGCTTATCTAGTTTAGTATCCGTCATCGGTTGTTCGTCGGTTGGGGTATCCGCTGAATCTGTGTACTGAGCAGCAATGCTGATAAATCGAGCCTCTATCGCTAGGAATGCTTCAACAACATCAGGATCAAAATGGGTATTAGAGCCCTCTAGAATAATGGCTTTGGCTTTATCGTGGCTGAATGCGGGCTTGTAGACTCGCTTGGAGATTAAAGCGTCATAAACATCAGCAAGCGCCATTAGACGGCCTGAAAGTGGGATATCTTCGCCACCTAACTGGTTTGGATAACCACTTCCGTCCCATTTTTCGTGGTGAGTGAGCGAAATCTCTTTTGCCACTCGTAAAAATGAGCTGGTGCCAAGTTGCTTCTCTGCAATAGAAAGCGCATCCGCTCCGATCTGTGGGTGTCCTTTCATTATCTCGAACTCATCAAATGTTAATTTACCCGGTTTGAGTAGAACATTATCTGGGATCCCCACTTTACCCACGTCATGTAGTGGCGCTGACTTGTACAGTAGCTCGATATAATTCGGCGTAAGTAGTGTCGCGTGCTGAGGAGAAAGACTCAGTTGTTCAGCCAGAGCTTTAACATACTCTTGTGTGCGGAGTATGTGCGCCCCTGTTTCATTATCTCGTGACTCTGCAAGTGCGGAAAGGCTGACGATTGCGACGTCTCTGGTTGTTTTTACTTCATTTTGGCTAAGTTGAAGTGTGTCTAACATGGTATTAGTTAGTGACGCCATTGAGCCTAGTTCATCATGAGCAAATACGGGTAAGCGCGTGTTTATTTTACCTTGGGTGACTTGCAGTAAAGAGCACTCTTGGCTTAAAAGTACTTTTTTCATCAACTTGGTCCACAGCATCATGATGGCAACGGCGTAACCACCAAGTATTGCCGAAATATAGATAAACTCTTTGATCACGCTGATCTGACCTGAACCATCCAAAACCCGTGCAGGGTTGTGTTCAAGCCAGAAAATATCCTTAACCGCAACCATAGTGAGCATAGTCGTTAGGGTGGCTAACAGTAATACGACTAAAGTAATCATTTGGCGGATGATGGACTGACGCTCTCCCTGCAACTGAAATTGATTAGGTTGGTGTTCATCGACTTTATCTAGCTGATCTATTTTTGCGACCAGCTGCAATATTGTCCCCGTAAAGAATCCAAACAGTGTCATGCCGAATAGCACTTTTAAATTACTGTCTAATGGGAAGTCGTTATTGAGATTATAAAACGCAGCAAAGGGTAGGCTGGCGAAGAAAAATAGAGTGGTATCCAGTTGAGCAAACTTCATCTCTTTTACTAATGAATGATTGTTCAATAGAAAGTGACGGATTAAAAAAGTAATCGTGAAAACGGTGCTGGTATGAATCATTACTTCTGTGGCGCTTAATGTTTCCAGCATAGGACAAACGCGTCCGCCATAGATCCCAAACAAAAAAGCGGCCACAACATATAGTTTTAATGTTAAAGACGCATTGTAGACAGATTGTTTCATGATAAGCCCTTTGAACATAACTGCTAAAATTTATTGTTCATTGCGTAATGTAATCAATGAGAAAAAAGTGATTACTATTGCGAAATGTCAACCGACAAATAATAAAGACCGTCTATTTTATCTATAGATTTCAATTAATGATACAAATTATAAATACACAATTTTAACATGTGTACTCGGGACATTATTTTTTTAATGGTGTCTGATGGTGTTATGGACGACGTAATCAGTGTGTTGCTTGCTGGGGGAGTGTTCTCTGAGGAAATGCACATAAAATTAACCCCAACATCTGTGCTGTTGGGGCTTTATAACTATTTTTTAAGGTTTAGCTGAGATTCAATCGCTTGAGCCTCTACATCAGGGTTCTTAGACAGTTTGTCTGCCGCCCATGTGTTCATATGTTTTAGAATCGCTGAAATAGCGTGCTTCTTAGTTGGTGTCTCTTCTTTATCGCATTCAATTGGCTGTTTAGGGTGAGAGCCTGTTGCATCTTCAGCAATGTTTAACCAATCTGGGTGCCAGTAATAGGGTTGACCTGTCGATGATAACCAGCTGTGAACACCGTTTGTTTCACCTTTATATTCCAAATTTTCTGTGTCTAATTTTTTCATGTTCTTCTCGAATTATTGTTATGGGTAGATCGGTATTCCCGAGGATCAAATAGTTACATTAGTAATGTAGCAAAGAGTTGAAGAATAAAAGTGAGGTCGATCTCAGTATCTGCCTATTTCGTGCAAACGTCACTGATGATTTTAAAATAAATGTGAAGTCTAACGTTTCAGGTATGGAAGTGATATTGGCTAACTATATGCAAAGATAGATTTTAAATTAAACCAGTTGAATAAAGGTGAAGCGGAGTTTCAGAGTAAAACATTACGAGGAGAGACTCGTTATGACCGCTTATCATATTAAAAAAGAGATAATAAAAAGCTCACTCTTGAAGTGAGAGTGAGCTTAAATTTTTATGCACCAATGTGTTGGTTACATACTTATACTTTGCTAAAAGCTAAAAGCTAA
>NZ_SYUT01000010.1:256578-355859 GCF_005146325.1 Vibrio genomosp. F6
AAGCTAAAAGCTAAAAGCTTAGAAGTTTGCAGAGCGTGGAGTACGTGGGAACGGAATAACGTCACGTACGTTACCCATACCTGTTACGTAAGAAACTAGACGCTCAAAACCAAGGCCGAAACCTGAGTGAGGTACAGTACCGTAGCGACGTAGATCGCGGTACCAGCTCATGTGTTCAGGATCGATGCCCATTTCAACCATACGAGCATCAAGAATGTCTAAACGCTCTTCACGTTGAGAGCCACCGATGATCTCACCAATACCTGGTGCAAGTACATCCATTGCAGCAACTGTTTTGCCATCGTCATTTTGACGCATGTAGAATGCTTTAATGTCTTTCGGGTAGTTCTTAACGATAACTGGCGCTTTGAAGTGCTCTTCAGCTAGGTAGCGTTCATGTTCAGAAGACATATCAATGCCCCACTCAACATCAAACTCAAACTTACGACCAGAATCTTTTAGGATTTGGATTGCGTCAGTGTAATCTACTTGTGCGAAATCAGAGCTTACAAACTGCTCTAGACGAGTGATCGCTTGCTTGTCGATGCGAGAAGCAAAGAACTCAAGATCATCACGACGCTCAGCAAGAACCGCTTCGAATACATACTTAAGCATGTCTTCTGCAAGTTTTGCTACATCATCAAGATCAGCAAAAGCCACTTCAGGTTCAACCATCCAGAATTCAGCAAGGTGGCGGCTTGTGTGAGAATTTTCAGCACGGAAAGTAGGGCCGAATGTGTAAACTTTGCTTAGTGCACAAGCGTAAGTTTCAGCATTCAGTTGGCCAGATACTGTCAGGAATGTCTCTTTACCAAAGAAATCTTTGTCGTAATCAACATTGCCTTTGTCATCAAGTGGCAGGTTCGCGTGGTCTAGCGTAGAAACGCGGAACATCTCACCAGCACCTTCTGCATCAGAAGCTGTAATTAGTGGAGCAGACATCCAGAAGTAGCCTTGCTCGTGGTAAAAACGGTGAATCGCTTGAGATAGACAGTTACGAACACGCGCTACAGCACCGATCACGTTAGTACGTGGACGAAGGTGTGCAACTTCACGTAGGTACTCAATAGAGTGGCGAGTTTTAGCCATTGGGTAAGTGTCAGCATCTTCAACCCAACCTACAACTTTTACTTCAGTTGCTGCGAGTTCGAAATCTTGACCTTTTGCCGGAGACTCAACAATCTTACCTGTTACTTCAACAGAGCAGCCAGTGGTTAGCTTTAATACTTCGTCTTCGTAATTATTAAGATTATTTGGGACCACGGCCTGAATCGGGTCGAAACAAGAGCCGTCATAAATGGCGAGGAAAGAGATTCCAGCTTTGGAATCACGACGTGAGCGGATCCAGCCTTGAACAGTTACTTCACTGTCTACTGCTAGTTTTCCACCAAGTACGTCTGCTACAGGCGCGTTAGTCATGTTAGTTACATTCTCCATTGAGGTAAAAACTCAACCCAATGTTAAAGCTATCTATTTAAATACATTGATTTGTATAAAAAATAGACGAAACATTAGGTTGTAGATTACTTTTTTAATTCAATGGAACATATTACCTGTCAAATCTGTCTCTTCAACCTTTATTGTTATTTGAGCGATGAATTATTTGAAGAAAGCGTGAATTGGTTGAGCAATAGCTCAAGTCTATCCGAAAGTTGCTCCAAACTAACGCTAATATCCCGAGTTTGAGTTGCCGATTGAGACGTCTCATCTGCGTGTCTGGTAATTATTTCTACTTTCGACTGAACATCATGATTAAGTTGAGTCGTTGTTTGAGTTTGTTGCTGAATATTCGTCGCATGCTGAAGCACTTGTTGCATCTCATCGACCACGTTAGTCATAGCAAGTGACAGTTCTTCAATATCAGAAGAGCGTTTATGTGCATGATCACAAACATCATCAACCGACTGTAAAGACTCTTCGCTTCCTTTTTTGAACTCTGCAATGATCGTTTTAATATTTCCCGTCGCTTCGGAGGTTCTTGATGCAAGTTGTCTGACTTCATCGGCCACTACCGCAAACCCGCGTCCTTGCTCTCCTGCTCGGGCGGCTTCAATGGCGGCATTTAGAGCCAATAGGTTGGTTTGTTCGGCAATGCCATTAATCACTTCGAGAATGGATGATACTTGAGTCGTTCGCTGGTTTAGTTCTGAAATCTTGCTTTTTACATTCTCAATATCACCGACAAGATTTTTAATCTCTTCACTTGCCGAATGCGCTTGATCTGCACTCGCTTGAGCGACTGATGTGGTATGAGTAATAAGAGTGGATGCATCAATCGTCGCTTGCTCTACATTGATCTGTTGATCTTGCATTGTGTGGATATTGCTTTGTACTTCAGCGGTTTCATCTTGCTGATTATTTGCCGCTCTATCTGTGACTTGAGCCACACCAGTCAGTTTAGTCGCAGAGTCGGAAAGGGTGTGAGAAGTCTCTTGGACCTTCATTAAACTCTCAGAAACCGTATCCATGAATGAATTGATAGACTGAGCCAGAGAACCAACCTCATCATTTTGTTTGCTAGGAATGCGTTGAGATAGATCTTTATTCTGACTCACGATGGTCATGAAACGGGATGTTTTCTGAATAGGACTCACAACTATTTTTCGGATTAATCCCATAGTGATTATGAATCCGATAAACGCGATGCCCGCCATAATAGCAACAGCTATCATGGTTCGTTTGCTTATTAACGTATTGACGCTGCTGAGGTTGTACTCAAGCCTAATCGCTCCTAACACTTCACCTTCTGGAGCCATATGACAGGCGACACAATTAGTGCCTCTATAGTTTTCACTTGATTTCATTGGTAAGGCAACAACTAAGCCTTTTCCCCAACTGGCGTTAAAAGGTTCAATAACCATTTCACCTGCGAGCGCTCTACGATCAATATCATCAACAGGCTGTTGGTTACTTTGCGCCAGCCCATAAAGTTTGCTGACATGCTCGGCTCTAAGTACTCGAACTTCTTCAATACCATCTTGAGCAAGTGCCTTTTGGCGTAATGTCTCTTTTTGAGCCATTGTGCCTGTCAGCATCATCATATTAAGGCTATCGAAATAGTTACTCGCCTTATCGTGCAGTTGTTGACTTAATACCGAATTGATCAATTCTCTTTGTTGGAAATATTGATAAGAAGTCGAAACAGCAAGGACACAAGTAAATACAGTCACTAAAGTAATCAGTATTTTAGAGGTGATGGTCGAGAATATTGGATTAGAGAGCATTAGGTTCTTTAATTATTGATATGAATAGACTATGTAAATATAAGGTTAAGCGTAGGTAACACCAAAGAGGTATTGTGAGTAATGTGACCACACACAAATTGCGGTTAATGTAAATGTGATGTAGCTAACTTGTGATGTAAATTTGACGTGCAGATGTCATTTGTCTGGCGCAATATTGTGTTAAGAATGGTATTAAGAGCTCTGTTAAGTGCTACGTCTATAGCGACGTGAAGTGTTTCGTGAAGCTGGTTGTGAATTCAAAAGCTTGTCTATGGGCGTTGTTTTAAGTAGCATTGCGCGTCTTTTAAAATCCTGAGAATCGAAATGAAAACTGAACTGTACAAAGACTTCATGTTTGAAGCTGCGCATCACTTACCACATGTTCCAGAAGGTCATAAATGTGGACGCTTACATGGGCACTCTTTCATGGTTCGCTTATATGTTGAAGGTGAAGTCGATCCCCATACTGGCTGGATCATTGACTTCTCAGAAATTAAAGCTGCATTCAAACCGATTTATGATCGCTTAGACCATTACTACTTAAATGATATCGAAGGATTGGAGAATCCAACAAGCGAAGTTCTGTCTAAGTGGATTTGGCAGCAGTTAAAGCCAGCACTTCCATTATTAAGCAAGGTTGAGATAAAAGAGACTTGCACGGCGGGTTGTACTTATATCGGTTAACCTGCGCTAATTAGCTAATGTACGAGATATACAACGGCGCAGAAAATGTGACACAAACAGTAGGGCAGTTGAATAACGATTTGTAGTCTAGCTCGCTGTTGTTCATAAATTTAAGATAATAAAAAAGGCGACATAGTCGCCTTTTTTGTTTTTAAATACTTTAGTTCTTAAATACTGTGGTTCTTAACTACTTTAGTTTTAAACACTTTTACTTTTAAAAACTAATGAATATTAGCTATTAGTATTTGAGTATTAACAGATAACTTTGATTGCCAAGCCACCTTGAGAAGTCTCACGGTATTTAGCATTCATGTCTTTACCTGTTTCCAGCATCGTTTCGATAACTTTATCAAGGGAAACACGTGGTGCAGAAGCACGACGTAGAGCCATACGAGAAGAGTTAATCGCTTTTACTGCCGCAATACCGTTACGTTCGATACAAGGAACTTGTACTTGGCCTGCTACTGGGTCACAGGTTAAACCAAGGTTATGTTCCATACCGATCTCTGCTGCCATACAAACTTGTTCAGCACTGCCACCCATTAGCTCAGCAAGACCTGCCGCAGCCATTGAACATGCAACGCCAACCTCACCCTGACAACCAACTTCAGCGCCAGAGATAGAAGCGTTTTGCTTGTAAAGACCACCGATAGCACCAGAAGCGGCGAAGTAACGAATGTAATCTTTTTCAGTGACGGTTTGGATAAACTTATCGTAGTACGCAAGAACAGCAGGGATGATGCCACAAGCACCATTTGTAGGAGCCGTAACAACGCGACCACCTGCTGCATTTTCTTCATTTACCGCAAACGCATACATGTTCACCCAATCGATAACTGTCATCGGATCGGTATTGGTTTTTTCTGAAGTTAATAGCTGTTGGCGTAATGCCGCTGCACGACGAGGTACACGTAGAGGCCCTGGAAGTAGACCTTCAGTATTCATACCACGTTCCATACATTCACGCATGGTTTTCCAGATGTTAGCGAAGTAGGTACGTACTTCTTCATCTGCGTAAAGGGCATGTTCGTTAGCCATTACCAACGTACTAATAGATAAACTGTGCTCTTGGCATAGGTTTACCAACTCTTCAGCTGTGTTGTATGCGTAAGGTACTTTAATAGCAGACTTTTGATCTTTACCAAAGTTCTCTTCGTCAACGATGAAACCGCCGCCAATAGAGTAATAAGTTTTAGAGTATGCTTTTTCGTCGTCGATCCATGCGTGAATCTGCATGCCGTTCTCATGTAAATCGAGATTGGTAGTGTGGAAGTTCATCCCACTATCTTTAGGGAACGAAACGGTGTGGCAGTGCATGCCAACAGGTAAGCGTTCTGTCTCTTCAACGCGAGCAATAAATCCTGGAATGGAGTCGATATCTACTTTCTCTGGGCTATTACCAGCAAGACCCATGATGATAGCGACATCTGTGTGGTGACCTTTCCCTGTCAGTGATAATGATCCATAAACGTCCACGGTAATTTTAGTGATGTCGCGCAATTTTCCCATTGAGCGTAGGTCATCAATAAATTCTTTACCCGCTTTCATTGGTCCAACAGTATGTGAGCTCGAAGGACCAACACCAATTTTATAGATATCAAAAACACTAATCATAGTGATTACCTCTAAAGAAGCCTCCGGGGAAGGAGGCTTTTTATTATCATTATTATTTAATTCACCTGAAACGACTTATGTGTAATAAGTGGCTGCAGATTATAGAGCGCCGTAGATTACAGAAGTAATAGCTGCGATACCACAAACTGCTGTAAAAATTTGTACAGGAGCTGAAGTTTTAAGCTTAGCCATTGCTGGTACTTTGCGCATTGCATATACAGGCATTAGGAACAGGATTGCAGCGATCATCGGTGCACCCATTGTTTCAATCATACCTAGAATGCTTGGGTTGATGATAGCAACAGCCCAAGTAGTAACAACGATAAAGATTAGAGATACTTTCTCGATTGATTTAACTGGAGCTTTAGAGCGAGACTTACCAAGACCTACTAGACCTTCGTGAGCACCAAGGAAGTGACCGAAGTAGCTAGAAGTAATAGCAGCGAAAGCAACGAATGGACCAAGAACCGAGATTAGTGGAGATTCGTGAACGTTAGCTAGGTAAGAAAGAACACTGATGTTTTGCTCTTTTGCTGTCGCTAGTTGCTCTGGAGATAGAGAAAGTACTACAGAGAATACGAAGAACATAACGAAGCCCATAAGCATCATTGCAGCACCGCCAGTGATCATGTCTGTTTTGTTAGACGCGTCATCACCGTAAGTTTTGCGTTGTTCTTTAGCGAACTGGCTGATAATTGGGCTGTGGTTGAAAGAGAAAACAATGATTGGAATTGCAAGCCATACAACAGAAGGCATAGTTGACCATTCTGGAGAAACAGACAACATTGAAGTGTTCCAATCAGGGATTAGGTAGAAAGATAGTGCTAGAAGAACGGCAACTAATGGGTAAACCATAAGAGACGTTGCTTTAAGCATTAGTTCTTTACCAAATACTACACCAGCAGTCATTGCAGCGATAAGGCAACCAGAAAGTAACCAGCGAGGAATTGATTCCATGCCAACTTGGTTAACTAGGAAAGAATCTACAGTGTTAGTGATACCAACGCCGTAAATTAGAACGATAGGGTAAATAGCGAAAAAGTAGGCAAAAGTAATAAGGTTCGCGCCAGTTTTACCGAAATGTTCTTCAACAGTATCTGTGATATCAGCGTTAGGATTTTTAGCTGATAAAACAAAACGTGCCAAACCTTTGTGTGCAAACCAAGTCATTGGTGCAGCAATTAGAGCTAGGATAACTAATGGCCAAAAACCACCAGCGCCCGCTTTAATTGGAAGGAAAAGAACACCAGCACCAACAGCAGTACCGAATAATGATAGAGCCCAAGTGAAATCTTTATAAGTCCACTTAGTACTTGTTTTAGCGGCCGTAGCCGAAGAAGTTGTTGTATTCATGTTAAATTTGCTCATTTTTTGGGAACAGGAAATAAGTCGAGGCGTATTTTGCAGAATTTTCTTCTGCAAAAAATAGATCTAAATCATGTAATGAATGAGCTTATTGAATGTTTTATCAAAAATGCATTTTGGATCACGAAAATGCCGTGCTACAGGTGAGGTTTATTAATGGTTGTCATTAGTTTTAATAATGCTTGGTCAATAGTTGCTCGCCTGAATTTGTCGCAACCGTTTGCTATATTTAAAGCTAAATCAGAGATTGCTTTTGACCAACACGTTAAATTAACAATTAATAAACTAGTGCGTAATTTGTTGCTGTAAAGATTGGATGATTTGAGCCGTCATACCCCATATAAAATGCTGCTCATATGGAATAGCAAAAACTCGGTGAGGCTCATTTCGAATTGTAAATAAATGGCTAAATAGTTTAGATGTATCGAGTAAATGAGATGCCGGAACCTCAAATAGTGACTCGACTTCGTTAGGATCAATGTTAGCGGTATAACTTGAGTGAATGAAAGCGAGCACTGGTGTCACAGAAAATTGGCTTACGGTCGTAATTTCGGGCAATTGACCTAAGATCTCAATATGCTCTGCTGGAATACCAATCTCTTCACTGGTTTCTCTAACGGCAGTATCGAGAAGAGAGTCATCATATTGTTCGTGTTTACCGCCAGGAAAGCTGATTTGGCCGGGGTGGTGTTTTAAATGCCGAGCGCGCTTGGTTAACACGATATTCAGTTGATTCTCTCGTTCAACAAAGCCTATTAGTACAGCGGCTTTTCTCAGTGTACGGGTATTAAGGTGTTCGACACGCTTGGTTGAGTCAGCATCATAGTCGACCAGTTGATGAAACTGAAAGTACTGAATCAAGGTCTTTTTATTCATTGGTTCACCACTTGAAGATTTGTTTTTGAATTGGATTGAAAAAAATGGTTCTATGAATCATGCTTTTAATTGATATTAACAAGAGTAGTTCAAATTATGAAAGGAATCATATTTACCGAATTTCTTGAATTAGTAGAGGATAAGTTCGGTCTTGATACATTGGATCAAGTACTGCAACGCTCTGCCGATGAAGGCGTGTATACCTCTGTTGGAAGTTATAACCACAAAGATTTAGTGACGCTTATTATCAACCTAAGTAAAATTACAGGCGTATCGGCTGAGGAGTTACAACGCGTTTTTGGCCAATCGGTATTCACAGATCTGTTGAACACACTCCCGCCAGAGGCCAGTTTGCTTCAATGCAATACCACTTTTCAGTTCATCCATCATGTTGAAGACTATATACACGTTGAAGTAAAAAAACTGTATCCGGATGCTCAACCCCCTCAATTCAATTTTATCAGTGAGACAAGTTCTGAGATGGTCATGGATTACCGCAGCGCTCGTTGTATGTCCCATGTCTGCCTCGGTTTAATCGAAGGTTGTGCTGCTCATTTTTCGGAGACGATTATCAGCCAAATGGAACCGTTAGACCCGTCGCAAAGCGTTGTTCGGTTTCACTTACGTATTGATGAGTAGAGAACATGCCAGAAAATTCTCCAATAGAGCGTAAGCTTAAGCGTGAAATAGCATCACGAAAAGAGGCGGAAAAGCTTTTAGAAAATAAAAGCTTAGAACTTTATGAGTTGAATGAAAAATTAGAGATAGCATTAAAAAGATTAGAAGCCACATCTGAATCTAATATCAAAAAGTTAGAGTTTGAAGAGCAGATAGATGCCTTGTTGATCAGTTTTAGTCGGGTTTTTATCTCTAGTGATTTGGATGCCGTAGTTTTAGCTAACTTTTTACAGCGATTAACTAACAACGCGGTGATTGAATCAAGCTACCTGTCTTTGACCAATAACGCTATGAGCGGCTTAAGCGCTTTGGAGTACGGCGATAAATCGATTCGAGAAGTGACTCAAGAAGTCATCGCCCAAGATGTTCCTCGTCCTCAGTGGATCGATAGGCAGTTATGTATTCCACTGGTCATTGAACACAACATCGTTGGCGTGATTGGTTTTGCGGTGAATGCAGAAATCAGCGATCGTGATTTCGTCGAAAAACAACTCGTGCTTGCTGGGGATTTGCTCTGTAGTGCGATTAGTCGCTCGATGATCATGAATCGTCATATTGAATCTAGACAACGCGCAGAAGAATCGGAACGTTCTACGCGTGATTTTGTAGCAATGATCAATCATGAACTGAGAACGCCACTCAATGGTTTACTCGGTAGTGCTGAATTACTGAGAGACACTCAACTCGATCAAATACAAACCGACTATATTGATAACCTTAGTCAATCTGGTGAGTTGCTTCGGGCGATTATCAATGACTTGCTTGATTTCAGTAAAATTGACGCAGGCATGATGGAGTTAATTCCTAAGAAGTTTCACTGGCAGCAATTGGAATCGACATTACAAGGTATCTTTAAACCCAAAGCAGCCGAGAAAAGAATTGTACTCAATATTGGCAGTGAAGGAAGAATGCCAACATGCTTCATCGGTGACTTAGAAAGGATCACGCAAGTTCTTGTGAATTTGGTCGGTAACGCTATTAAGTTTACTCATCAAGGTGAAGTCAAACTCCTCGCGGTATGGAGTGACGACCGCATTAATATTGAAGTAAAAGACTCAGGCATTGGTATTGCTCTTCAGCAACAAGAGAAGTTATTTGAACCCTTTACTCAAGCTGATCGATCAAGCAGCCGTCACTATGAAGGAACGGGCCTTGGGTTGGCTATTTGTAAACGGCTGGTTGATTTGATGGGAGGAGACATCTCCTTTACCAGTGAAATAAAGCAGGGCACACGCTTTCAACTATCTCTTCCTTTAACGGTCGCTCAGGAAGAGGTAATTGATACGCGAAACCCAGTTAAAGAATGGTGTGAGAAAGAGTTAAGTCAGCTAAACGTTTTGGTTGTGGACGATATTCGTATCAATCAGGTCATCATCAATCAAATGTTGAAGAAAATGGGCATTAAACCAACTGCCTGCATGAATGGAGTTGAAGCATTAAAAACGGTCGCTTGCCAGTCGTTCGATGTCATTTTTATGGATTGTCGAATGCCAGAAATGGACGGCTTTGAAGCAACAAAAAGGCTGCGTGAATTGGGTTACAATCTACCAATCTTAGCCTTGACCGCAGGCACTACACTGGAAGAGCGTGAAGAGTGTATTCAGTGTGGGATGGATGACATCCTGACCAAGCCTTATACCGCTGACGATCTTAAAGCCATGTTAGAGAAGTGGGGCTAACTTAAATTGCCCCACCTTCGGAATTTGCTCTTTGAGCTTTACTGGTCGGCATTGAGTTCAGTTAAAATCGGCAGAATTCGACATAGTTTGTCTAACGTTTCTTGATATTCGGAATCGCACTGGCTGTCCGCAACCACGCCACCTCCCGCCCATGCGTAAATCATATTCTCTTCAGCGACCAAAGTTCGAATAGTAATACTGGTGTCCATTCTTCCATGGCGGCTGATATAGCCAATGCTGCCGCAATACACTGAGCGTCTATGAGGTTCGAGTTCTTCAATGATTTGCATGGCTCGAATTTTTGGTGCGCCAGTAATCGAACCTCCAGGGAAGCAAGCTCGTAATAGGTCAGCCGCTTGGTATTGATCATCCAAATCTGCGCGAATGGTGCTTACTAAATGGTGGACCGCCGGAAAGCTTTCAATATCAAATAACTTAGGTACATGCACCGTGCCGGGTTTGGCTACGCGACCAATGTCATTACGCAACAAGTCCACAATCATAAGGTTTTCTGCTTGGTCTTTTTCCGCATGGGCAAGATCATTCGCGTATTCACGATCAAGCTTTTCATCCTTAGAGCGAGGGCGAGTTCCCTTAATTGGTTTCGTTTCTATTTTCGTTTGGTTTAATTCTAAAAATCGCTCTGGAGATACGCTGATAATCGCTGCTTCATCGGTGCGAATAAAGGCAGAAAACGGTGCTAAGTTAAACGCTTCTAAACTCTGATAAGCATTCCATTCAGAGCCTAGATAAGGGGCACAGAAACGTTGGGCTAAATTGATTTGGTAGCAATCACCCGCGAGCAAGTAATTTTGAACGTGATGGAATTTTTCACTGTAAGTCGCTTTGGTCATATTTGACTGCCACGGTGCAGTTAATTTGAACGGAGATCGGTCAGAGGAGTCAGGTGCCTGTTGGTTCAACCACTGCCAATGTTGCTCGACATTCAGTCCAATAACGTAAGCTTTGCTCTCTTTGTGATCGACGATAACCGCCCATTCATACAGACCTACAGCCATATCCGCACAATCAATATCCTGTACTGCTATGCTATCGACACTTTCGACTCGTCTGCCCAAGTCGTAACTAAAGTAACCCAGCGCACCACCCACAAATGGCACATCAAGCTCACAGCTTTGTGAAGGCAACAAAAGGTTTTGATAGTGGCTAAGGAGTGAAAATGGGTCATCCGTCGATTGAATGGTTTCGTTTGAAGAATAGCCTTGGTCTAATCGCTGAATCTCAGTGATCTCACCTTTGGTTTTCAGTGTCGCAATCGGCTGGGCGACTAAGATGTCAAACCGACTATCAATATGCTCAGTTGAGGCAGAACGTAGCAGCATTGCCCAAGGTTGAGCCTCAATGAGAGAAAACAACTGCTTAGCAAGATCGGGCTGATAGGTAATCGTCTTTATTTGGATTTGGTGCGTTTCGTTATTCATTTGTTTAATTTGTGACAAAGAGTTCAATCACTGCATGGCTTGTGAAGGAAAGCAAGAGTATCATAAAATCATATCAAAGGTGCTACTTCGTTGATTCCTCATACATAAGTCAACTGTATCTATCTGTTCAGATGTATTGACAATAAATAGCTCAACATAATGAGAATTTAACAAGTGGTATTATTAGGAAGCAGAACTATTAAAAGAGGCATGCAATGACGGTTATTCGCAAGCAAGATGTGATCAGCAGTGTCGCTGACGCACTTCAATATATTTCTTATTACCACCCTCTAGACTTTGTCCAAGCACTAGAAAAAGCCTATGAGAAAGAAGAGAGCCAAGCAGCAAAGGATGCGATTGCTCAAATCTTGATTAATTCCCGTATGTCAGCAGAAGGGCACCGCCCAATTTGCCAAGATACAGGTATTGTGACTTGTTTCGTCAATATCGGCATGGACGTAACATGGGAAACCACCGATCTTACTGTCCAACAAATGGTTGATGAAGGTGTTCGTCAAGCATACCTCAATCCAGATAACCCATTGAGAGCCTCTGTCTTAATGGATCCTGCGGGCAAGCGTATCAACACCAAAGACAATACTCCGGCGGTTGTTCATATCAATATGGTGCCGGGTGACAAAGTAGAAATTCAAATCGCGGCAAAAGGCGGCGGTAGCGAAAACAAAACCAAAATGGTGATGCTAAACCCATCGGATGACATTGCTGAGTGGGTGGAAAAAACCTTACCTACAATGGGAGCGGGTTGGTGTCCACCGGGCATGTTAGGCATAGGTATTGGCGGTACGGCTGAAAAAGCAGCAGTATTGGCAAAAGAATCTCTGATGGAACATATCGATATTCAAGAACTCATTGAACGTGGTCCTCAAAATGCAGAAGAAGAGTTGCGATTAGATATCTTCGACCGAGTCAATAAACTGGGGATTGGTGCTCAAGGTTTAGGCGGTTTAACCACCGTAGTCGATGTTAAGATCAAAACTGCCCCGACTCACGCGGCTTCAAAACCTGTGTGTCTCATTCCGAACTGTGCCGCCACTCGTCACGTTCATTTCACTCTAGATGGTTCTGGCCCTGCCGAGTTAACGCCACCAAAACTTGAAGAGTGGCCAGATATCACTTGGGAAGCAGGCGCAAATACTCGACGTGTAAATCTTGATGAAGTAACAAAAGAGGACGTACAAGAGTGGAAAACGGGTGAAACCGTGCTCTTGTCAGGCAAAATCTTAACGGGTCGAGATGCTGCTCATAAGCGCATTCAAGGCATGCTAGAAAGTGGAGAAGGTTTACCTGAAGGTGTCGACTTCAAAGGTAAGTTTATCTACTACGTAGGTCCTGTAGATGCTGTCGGTGATGAAGCTGTGGGTCCTGCTGGTCCTACAACGTCAACTCGAATGGATAAGTTTACCGATATGATGCTCAACGAAACGGGTATCATGGGCATGATAGGCAAAGCAGAACGCGGGCCTGCAACCGTTGAGTCGATTAAAGATCATAAAGCGGTCTATTTGATGGCAGTCGGCGGTGCGGCTT
Source organism: Vibrio genomosp. F6 (assembly GCF_005146325.1). NCBI lineage: Bacteria > Pseudomonadati > Pseudomonadota > Gammaproteobacteria > Vibrionales > Vibrionaceae > Vibrio > Vibrio genomosp. F6. Next base: position 269,689 of record NZ_SYUT01000010.1, read on the forward strand.
ATCTGGTTGCTAAAGCGATTAAGAAAGCGCGTGTGGTTGCTTTTGAAGATTTGGGTATGGAAGCGATTTACGAATTTGAAGTTGAAGATATGCCTGTGACCGTAGCCGTTGATTCAACGGGCGCGAATGCACACCAAATTGGCCCAGATACATGGAAAGTTAAAATCGCTGAAGCCAACGCATAACGTTTTAATTAGGAGTCGGTTTGATGTCTGAGTCTGGCTCCTAATTCGTTTTCCTCAAGGGCTATTGCTTTTTCAGCCTTTATTCACAACAAAAGTCAGGAGCTTTTATGACTCGTTTTATTCAATTCGTTCAGCTAGCGGTACTGATCATTATCAGTGCGTTTGTTGGATATGATTTGATTCTTCATGGTATTTCAATATTCAACGATAAATACATTACTATTGCTCTGGTATTGGCTGGGCTGCTTGAGATTGCACTTTTTGTGATTTATAAATTGATCGAAGAAGACTAGCGGATTTTTGCTGTAAACTGGTAGAAACGACTATAAAGCCTCTGATTTTTTCGGAGGCTTTTTCGTTCATCTAGCATTAATGTTTGATATTGCATACTCTTAGCGAATAATTACTGGAGTATGTTGAATGAAAAGATTAACCCAAGAGATGAATGATTTGATCCATCGCGGAATGGACTCCCATTTACGCATAGCGGTAACTGGCTTGTCTAGAGCGGGTAAAACGGCATTTATCACTTCAATGGTTAATCAGCTATTGCACACTTCTACGCACCAAAATCTGCCACTACTGTCTGCTGCTCGCGATGGGCGTTTAATTGGTGCTAAGCGTGTACCACAAACCAATATGATGATCCCCCGTTTTGCTTATGATGACGCGATGGAATCACTACATGCAACGCCTCCTGCATGGCCATCACCAACCCGAGATGTCAGTGAAATCCGCTTAGCGTTGAAATATGCACCGGAGAAACGCAGTAAGAAATTGCTGGGTAAATCCGCGACGTTACATTTAGATATTGTCGATTATCCGGGTGAATGGCTACTGGATTTACCTTTGCTCGATATGAACTTTGAAGAGTGGAGCCAAACGCAATATGAGGCTTTGAAAGGTCGTCGTAAAGATTTAGCCCAGAATTGGCTCACACAGCTTGAAGTATTTTCAGCACAAGATGAAGCCAACGAAAAACAGCTTGCAGAAATATCAGAGAGTTACACCTCTTATTTGCATGCTTGTAAAGATATCGGTTTGCATTGGGTTCAACCTGGGCGGTTTGTTCTTCCTGGAGAATTAGAAGGTGCGCCAGTGCTGCAATTTTTTCCGTTGCAACTTAGCGAAGAAGAGCAGGGTAAGGTTAGCAAAACAAGCCAATATGCGATGCTTAAAGCGCGTTATGAAGAGTATCAACAGAAAGTCGTGAAAGCATTTTATAAACATCACTTTTCAACATTTGATCGTCAAATCGTTTTGGTGGATTGCTTACAACCACTAAATGCAGGGGCCGATTCATTTCATGATATGCGCCATGCGTTAGAGCAGTTAATGAAAAGCTTCCGATACGGGCGCAGTAACATACTTAAGCGCCTCTTTTCGCCAAGGATTGATAAAATATTGTTTGCCGCTACCAAGGCCGATCACGTCACACCAGAACAGCACCCTAATTTAGTGTCGTTGTTACAACAGATGGTACACCCAGCGTGGCAGAATGCAGCGTTTGAACATATTGATATGAGCTGTATGAGCATTGCATCGGTGCAAGCGACCTCGACAGGTTTTATCTCATCAGGCCAAACCAACGTTCCAGCTTTACAAGGAACCACGGTAGACGGCGTTCCAATGACCATGTTCCCGGGTGATGTACCTAAAAAATTACCTAATAGCGCATTTTGGGACACGAATGGTTTTGAATTTACCAGCTTTAGACCAATGGAATCGAGTTCTGATGAACCCTGTAAGCATCTAAGGCTGGATAAAGCTTTAGAGTATTTGATTGGAGATAAATTGAAATGATCGAGTTAAAAACGAAGCAAGTCTTTGATCAATCGTTGGGTTCAGTAGAAAAAGAGCAAGAGTCAGCGGGCTCATCCTCTTCCCCAGAACTGAACGCTCAGTTGCAATTTGAATCAGCGGAAACCTTCATCCCAACAACGGTTGAGGATAATGAAAACGAGTCGCTAATAGAAAGCGAAGATCAATTAGAGCGTGTTATAAGACCAAGTAAAACACGCAGTTGGATTGCAACAACATTAGTTTCGGCATTTTCAGGGCTTGTCGCTTGGCAGGCCATTGATACGGTCATCGTCGCGATTCAAACCGCCGATTGGTTGGCATTAGGTTGGGCGTCATTCATTGCGGGTATTGCCTCTTTGGGTTTAGGAGCCATCGGCAAAGAGCTATGGAGGCTACGTAAACTTAAAGCTCATTTCAGTGTTCAAGAACAGAGCGAAATTTTACTGGCCAGTGATAGTGTCGGCAAAGGTAAAAGCTTTTGTCAGTCGTTAGCGAAAGAGGGAGGTATTGCAACGGAGAGCCCAGCTTACGACAAATGGATTAATAGCATTAATCCAGCGCACAGTGATGCTGAAGTACTCGACATGTACGATGCCATGGTAGTGGCTCAACAAGATAAGCAGGCGACCAAATTAGTGTCTCAGCTCTCAGGTGAGGCGGCGTTATTGGTGGCGATCAGCCCACTGGCGGTTGCTGATATGCTGCTTGTGGCGTGGCGAAACTTTAAGATGATCGACAAATTAGCGGATATCTATGGTGTTGAGCTAGGTTATTGGTCGCGAGTGAAACTGTTCAAATTGGTTCTGATCAATATGGCGGCAGCGGGCGCGAGTGAGTTGGCCGTTGATGCAAGTATGGATCTGCTGTCTATGGATTTAGCGGGAAAAGTTTCGGCACGCGCGGGTCAAGGTATCGGTGTCGGAATCTTGACTGCAAGGCTAGGGATCAAAGCAATGTCACTGCTTCGACCAATCCCATGGAAAAAAGATCGAGCTGTACGTTTATCAACCATCCGCAAGCAAATCGTGAATAAGGTGCAAACTGTTGGTATAAAATAAGAGAAAAAGCCGCCTCTGTTATGAAAACAGGGGCTTGATGGCTTGACGACACACAGAGCTTAATTCACACTACTGTCAACATTTCCTGACACCTCTACTTAGGATTACTCTGTGCGTTTAGAAGTTTCTTGTGAAGATCGACTTGGTTTAACCCGTGAGCTACTTGATATTTTAGCGACGAAAAGCATTGATTTACGAGGAATCGAAATTGATGTGACGGGAATCATCTACCTAAATTGCCCAGACATTGATTTTGATACTTTTAGTGAATTGATGACAGAAATACGCAGAATTACAGGCGTAAAAGATGTCAAAAAGATTCAATTCATGCCAAGTGAACGACATAACACTGAGCTGATCGCCTTATTGGCAAACTTACCCGATCCTGTTTTAGCGATTGATCTGAAAGGGTCCGTCGATATGGCAAACCATGCGGCATTGAAGCTGTTCGCAAAAACAGAAACGGAAATGCTTGGCGAATTTGTCTCAACTCTCATCCCAAGCTTCAACTTCTCTCGTTGGATTGAAGGTAATATTGCAAGACAGCGCCAAACAATCGTTCTAGGTGGCCTGGATTACAATCTCGAAATCATGCCTGTTTATCTCAGCAGTGATTCAAATGAGTCAATGCTAGCCAGTGCGGTAATGACGATTCGCTCTGGGTTGCAGAGTCAAACGATCAATGAAACCTTACCTGAACAGAATAACTTAGGCTTCGAGCATTTCGTTGGAATTTCAAACCGTCACAAAGCCTTGATGAGTCAATCGAAAAAACTGGCGATGCTTGATCAACCTCTGCTGATCGAAGGCGAAACCGGTACCGGAAAAGAGATGCTTGCCAAAGCGTGCCATAACCGCTCCAACCGTTCTTCATGCCCATTCTTGGTATTGAGCTGCGCTTCTATGCCTGATGATGTTGCTGAAACGGAACTGTTTGGGCATGCGCCGGGCTCGTTTAATCATGAACAAGGCCATAAAGGCATCTTTGAACAGGCGAATGGCGGCACCGTATTCCTCGATGAAATTGGGGAAATGAGCCCACATTTGCAAATCAAGTTACTGCGTTTCTTGCAAGATGGTACATTCCGCCGTGTCGGTGAAGAGCTTGAGGTGCATGTGGATGTCCGCATCATCGCTTCTACAAGGCATAAATTGGCCGATTTAGCCGAAGCGGGCACTTTCCGTGAAGATCTATTCTATCGCTTGAATGTGCTTACATTATCGATTCCTGCACTGCGTGAACGATCGAATGATATTGCGCCTTTACTGGAACTTTTTGCCGCAAAATACGCACAGCAGTTAGGAATGGTTAAACCCGACATTGCCCATGAGCTGATTGAGCAGCTTGCTAATTATCAATGGCCTGGAAACATGCGCCAACTCGATAACATGGCTCTTCGAGCACTCACAGAGATGTCTGGGGATACATTAAGCATTGAGCACTTTAACCTTCCTCAAATGGACCCTGTAAGTTCCAATGTAGCGTCACTGAATATTGATGGTTCGCTTGATGACATTATGAAAGATTACGAATCACAAATTTTAGAGCGCCTGTATCAATCTTTCCCATCAAGTCGTAAGTTAGCGAAGCGTTTGAATGTATCGCATACGTCAATTGCCAATAAACTACGTGATTATGGCATTAGGAAGAGCTAATGGATGATCTCAGCTCTACGTTTCAGTTGCATAAAAATGATGGTGAGATTCTTTTAAGAACCGCTCTGCCGACCGATGCGACTTTAATCAGCAATTATTTTATTAAAAATCGAGAGCATCTTCGTGGCTGGGAACCCAAGCGAGAAGCGGCATTTTTTACTGTTCAAGGCTGGGCTCAAAAACTCATTAAGTTGCATGAACTGCATAAAATGGGCTTAGGTTATTACTGCTTAATTACCGATGCCAAAACGGAAGAGATGTTAGGGACGATCTCCTTTAGTAACCTGTCTCGATTTCCGTTTCACGCATGCAATGTCGGTTACTCTCTCGATGCGAATGCTCAAGGTCGTGGGATCATGAGAAAGTCTCTAAAAATGGCTTGTGACTATATGTTCGATGTTCAAAACATGCATCGCATAATGGCAGGTTACATGCCACGCAATCAACGCAGTGAAGCGGTTTTACAACAACTGGGATTCACACGCGAAGGGTTTGCAAAAGATTATTTGTTAATTAATGACAAGTGGGAAGACCATAACCTGATGTCATTAATTAACCCTAATTGGCGCTCTGAATAATTGTTATCGCACGCCAGTATTGAACCAATTTAAAGGCCTATCTATTGGATATGGCACATAGCACATTACTTAAAGATGCTATGAATATGGCACTATAACGCCGAATAAATGAGGAATTTTGATGTCTTACACAACTTTGGATGAATACCAAAGAAAATGGATTTTTACTCATCAATCAATGCCTGTTCCTGAAGAGGATTTAGCGTTGATCAAGCCTATGACTCAATCTAGAGCAGCGCAGTTCTGGAAAGAGAATATTAGCCCACAGAGTCCCGATGCGGAAAGGTTCAGCTCACAAGACTGGCCAAGTAAAGACTCAAACTGGTCTGATAAAGTAGATTGGATGGTTGCATGGGAATCCGATGAGGCAGATTTACCAGAAGGCGTTGAAGCTCATATTGATTGGCAAGATGATGTGACCGTGTACTTCTGCTATGAAAAATACAATATCTTGGAAACCAAGTGGTCAATATTCAAGAAGCATTGGAAAAACTTTTTATTCTATGATGATGGCCCAATTCTCCTCGGTCGCCGAAGAAATGAAGCCTTGTGGTTCGATTCTAAAGGTAAAGTAAGATTAGGTGAACGTACGTAATTTTATGATTCAAATGACCAACAGTTGAATGATATTAATAAGCCGAGCCCATTGTGGTTCGGTTTTTTTTGGATTCATTTTTAAGCGTTAACTCTCCCTTAACTCTCCCTTAACCCCCCAATTGGTAATCTTATCCCCATCGAATCTGGAACAAACAACAAATTGGAATACTGCTCAACGCTCTAACCAAGAGATCGTCGGCGGTCGTGAGGTTTTCTTAAATTTCAATGTAAAAGATAAGAGTGATCAAAACTGCGATCAAAGTTGAAGATTTTCTCGTTTGACTGCAAATAGAATTATCATAGGTTGCCAATATGTTTCCCGTGAGTTGCTTTTGTGTAACTTGCTGTTTTTACTGAGAACATCGACGAGTTGCAACGTCACATACTGAATAAATAATGTTACCGAAACTTATATTATTTGATCTCACGCTAAACATCTTTCATATGGACTGCAACATAATAGAGATATTGGATGTCATGAGCCTCCCGTAATTGTGAGTGAGCTTGGCATCTGAATCTATTAATCTCAGGAAGAGCAGCCGTATTATGCGCCAATACACCAAGTATATAATCCCACTTTTAATTCCTTTTATTATTCTAGTGTTACCGCTTTCCGCTTTCCCTTTTGAGGGAATGACGATCATACAGCAACGAGTCATTGCAATATTTTTGCTTGCGGCTTTATGTTGGGTATTCGAACCAATCCCTATTTACGCCACGTCGGTGGTGATTATTGTGCTTGAGCTTTTGATGCTATCGAACAAAGGCATTTTCTTTTTCAGATTAGAAGAAGGGCAGCCCCATTTCGGTGAATTGCTAAAGTACAACGAAATAATGGCAACCTTTGCCAGCCCCATCATCATGCTTTTCTTAGGTGGTTTCTTCTTGGCGATGGCGGCAACCAAATATCGTTTAGATGTGAATTTAGCAAGAGTACTATTGCGCCCGTTTGGCCACGACCCTAAATTTGTTATGCTTGGATTGATGCTGATCACAGGCATTTTCTCAATGTTTATGTCGAATACTGCTACGACGGCAATGATGCTCTCAATTTTAACACCAGTCATCGCGCTGTTCGGGCCAAAAGATCCAGGAAGAATTGCGTTTGCTCTCTGTATTCCTGTTGCTGCTAATATTGGTGGTATCGGAACGCCGATCGGAACACCTCCAAATGCGATTGCCCTGAAATATCTAGTCGGCGATAACCTAATCACGTTCGGAGAGTGGATGGTGTTTGGGGTTCCATTCGTGGTGATTATGATGACTCTTGCATGGTTTCTGATTTGCCACTTGTTTAAAGCAGAGCAACAAAGTATTGAACTAAACATTAAGGGCAAGTTCCTTAAAACACCGAAAGCAATTTTGGTTTATATCACTTTCGCGACCACCATCATTCTCTGGTTAATGGGCTCGGCTCACGGAATGAACTCTTACACCGTAGCGCTTATCCCCGTCGCGATATTCTCGCTTACTGGCATTATCAATAAAGAAGATCTGAAGAAGATATCTTGGGATGTGTTGTGGCTCGTTTCTGGTGGTATTGCTCTTGGGTTAGCATTAGATCAAACAGGGCTCGCGAGGTTGATTGTGAATAGCATACCTTTCGATGAATACTCACCTTATGTTGTGCTATTTGGTGCGGCATTCCTCTGTTTAGCGATGGCGAATTTCATGTCGCACACCGCAACGGCCAACTTATTGATGCCGATAATGGCTGCTTTAGGCTCTTCAATGGCCTCTTTAACGCCACTTGGTGGTGAGATTACATTGATTCTTGTTGTGACCTTTGCTGCTTCACTTGGCATGTCGTTGCCAATTAGTACACCACCGAATGCGTTGGCACATGCTACGGGTCATGTACAGAGTAATCACATGGCAAAAATTGGTGTAATTCTTGGTGTAACAGGGGTTCTTCTGAGCTTCATCATGGTTTGGATTCTTCATGCTGTTGGTCATATTGGTTAATGTATCTCCTTACGTCTAAGTGCGTTTATACCAAAGCACGTTTGTACCAAAGCGCGTTTATGCCAAAGTGGGCTTATGCCTAAGAGTGTCTGACCAAGTAGTTGAGATAGGTTATGTACGAAATTAAATTAGATCGGTTAATCGATGCCTATTTTTGTAATTCTGAGCGTCGACTTATCGTCAATAGTGGGGACGTTATCATCCATCAAGATGGGCATAACGAGCGCCTCTATTATGTTTGCAAAGGTGAGTTAGAAGGTTTTTTCCAAGAAGAGGGTTCCAACAAACAAACCCATATTTTTACGGCCACAGAGAAAGCATTTATTGGTGTACATAGTTTCTTTTCTGGTAGTTGGGTGGCTTCATCCACAGTCCGAGCTAAAACCGATGTGGAATTGGCTTGGATAGACAGAGATACCGAAGAAGTTGAGCCTGAGACTTTTGGATCGCTTAGTGCTCAGTTTGCTCCTGTTATTGTGGACGAACTTTCTCGGCGACAGCGCAGAGCGACACAAGAAGCGGTAGAAAAAGAGAAGGCACTGCAGAAGCTAAATACTGCGGAGCAAATGACCACATTAGGTCAGTTAGCCGCAGGTATCGCTCATGAACTGAATAATGCGATTGGTGTGGTGAGCAGTAAATCAGAAAGGCTGGAAGATGTGGTGATCCAGTTACTCGAAGAGGTTCACCCAGAGGCGAGTGGCTTTTTTGATTACGGATTGGTGCATGGACAAAATAGTGCTTCGTCCGATGTAAGAAAACGAGGCAAACACTTTGAGCAACAATATGGTTTGAGCAAAAGCCTCGCAAAAGATCTCGCTCGCGCAGTGCCAGAAGATGTGTTGTCGTCACATTGGTTAAGTAACCCTGAGCAGGCGGTTAAATATTGGCAAATTGGACGAGATTTGCATGATATGCGGTTAGCTACGCGTCATACCGTTGGAATCGTTAAATCTGTGAAGCAACTTGGCCGTGCCGATGTGCAAACCGAAGAGCTGTTTGATGTGAACGATAGCATCAACAAAGCGGTGTCATTGCTACAAAGTGACCTACGGCGTGTATCAGTACGAATGAGCCCAGCGGCTTTACCTCGTTTTAAAGGTTCATCGACGGAGTTAGTTCAAGTCTGGGCAAACTTAATGAAGAACGCCTGTGATGCAATGAACCATACTGATGAGCCTGAAATTGATATACAAACGCGAGTCAGTAACCAAAAAATATTAATCACGATTTCAAACAATGGGCCTGAAATCGATGAAGTTACACGTAGAAAAATTTTCCAACCAAATTTCACTACTAAAAAGGGTGGCTTGTCATTTGGTTTGGGGTTAGGGCTATCGATTGTTAAACGAATAGTCAGCGGATACGGTGGCACAATTGCAGTAAAAAGCGATTCGAGCCGAACAATTTTTAGAATTAAATTACCAATTGAGGGCGATTATGGAGAAGCTTAACCTAATTTGTGTGGACGACCAGCGTGAAGTCCTGAGTGCAGTTCTGCAAGATTTAGATTCCCTTTCAAATTGGATAAATATTGAAGATTGTGAATCGGCAGCAGAAGTACTTGAGTTGATGGATGATCTCGATGCATCTGGTGAGTTTATCGCATTGATCATTTCAGATCATGTTATGCCGGGTCAAACGGGCGTCGAATTACTGAGCGAAATTTCACAAGATAGTCGTTTCAAAGAGACGAAGAAGATACTGCTCACCGGGCAGGCGACGCATTCAGACACCATAACTGCCATTAATTCGGCAGGTATCAATCAATATTTTGAAAAACCTTGGAGCGGTAAAACGCTGGTGGATACCGCAAGAACCTTAATCACCGAATACATATTTGATAAAGGTTTTGATTACACTGATTACCAAGAAAATTTAGATCAGAATGTCGTGTTAGCTCGACTGCGTTAATATCATCAAAGCCAACCTTCCGATGAAGCGTTGGCTTTGCTTTATGGTGAATCCAAATTGTGCGCGGAGCACAAATCAATTGTGGACTGGCTAGCTCAGATCTGCCCCAAAATCATTTAGACCGAGATTCCTGACCACTCTCTCATGTCAGTTCTTGACCAACTTTCCCTAATAGCAGAATATGAGCTTAGTTGAGCATTTGCGACTATACAGGCCTGTTATGCAATTTGTGAGTACAAAGAACATAAAGACAGTTAAAACAGGATGTTGCTGCTACGGTATCTGTATTTTATGAAAATATCATATAGACAGTGTCTGCTGAAAAAAACCTGTTATATGTCAGGAGGAATTGGTGAAATAAAAGAATCAAATAGATCAATTGTTTAATAAAATGGCGGAGCAAGTATTAAGCTTTATTGCTAAGTCTGAATCAGGATTTAGCGAAGGTTGGGTATCAGCTGCTTATATCAAGCAACAGCTTAACCTTACTAAAAATGCATACCCGCAGGGTAACAAAACCGAGTGGCTTTTTTCAACGTTAGCTCGCCACTTACAATACCAAAATAAAGTAGAATTCAAAAAATTAGTTCACGTTCTTATCATAAATCAAAAAGGTAGGTGAAAATGTCGTACTCAGTAACTAATGTAGTGTGCAAAGAATGTAGCACGAAATACCAAGCAGCTCTTAACGGAGTATTTCAAGTTAACGGTGAATATGCTGCAACTTGCACGGCTTGTAACAAGCAAACGTTTTTTACATGGGGTGTTGAAGCTGCACCAATGGTATCGACTGTTCATGAAAATACCTCTCCAGTGTATTTTGTGAAAGTCATATAGTTCAGACACATAACATCCCCTTCAAGAGGAACAGTCAACGCGTGTTTTTTTTACCATACGATGATTTGTGTGGTTGTGGTGTTATGTGGAAGGCTTGTATTAGCGTTGTCTGCCCCTTAAGCGGGCGTTAGGTATCCTAGTTACGTCATCAAGTTTAAAGAGGTATCGATGGCTATAAGAAAAAAGAAAAATGAGATAAAACGGCTCATTGTAGCCTTTGAAGAGCAAGCAAGTAAGTTTCATGATTTGAAGCTCAGTACCGTTTATAGAAAAAAGAACAAAATTGTTAATGAGCGCCAGTTTGATAAAAAAAACCATATAATAATGCTCTGGCAATACTATGGACTAATATCTGATACCCATAAGTTTACTATGGACGTGATTAATAGGCATGAAATTTGGGGTGTACTTGGTGCCGAACTATCCGCTTACTCGCTACTAGAAGGTGAAACTTGCCATCTATTCATTCGCATGGCTAACCGAGCAGGTGCGCTGTTCTCTGAAAAAGAGAGAGAAAAAATTAAAAATAAGCAGCTTGAAGAGCTTGTTGCAGAAGGAATAAGTAACCCTGATGGCAAACCTGTTTGTGCTCACAATACCGCAAATGCATCTATTTGGCTTCATTATCTGCTTTATTACATTTCTAAAATTAGACCTCATAGTGCAGACTTAACTCGTATTGATATAGACCCATTTACGCTTTCATTAATGGCGCTTGAAGACCTTCTGGAAAATGAAATGATTCAAAAAGTAGATAAATCAAAAACTAAACTTGAAGACATCAATTTTAAAGTTGCATTGTCTTTCCCAGGAGAAAAAAGATCATATATAGCCAATGTTGTTGAACAGTTAAAAAGTGTTCACGGTGCAGACTCAATTTTTTATGACTTCGATTATCAATCTCAATTGGCAAGACCAAACTTGGACACATATTTGCAGAATATCTATCGCAACCAAGCTGATCTAGTCGTAGTGTTTCTGTGTGAAGATTACACCCAAAAGCAGTGGTGCGGCTTAGAGTGGAGAGCCATTCGAGACATAATTAAACATAAAGAAGATGATAAGGTTATGTTTATAAAGTTTGATAGCGCAAGTGTAGAGGGTGTGTTTTCTATTGATGGCTATATAGACGCCACCTACCACAACGAAAATAACGTTGCACAGTTTATAACAGAAAGAATTAAGCTCTTAGCAGGAGATGCCTAACAAGCGTTTAAGGTTTCAAGGTACTTTTTCTAATCTAAACGAAACGGTTTAGAGCAGCACACCTACAACGTATTTGTCCAAAACATTGTTAGAAAAAGAGCAAACCTTATTGCCCTTTGCCCTCGACAGCAAAACACCTTTAGTTCATTTAGTGGAACAAAAATTATGTGTTGAGTGCGCTTCATCTTCTCCAGTCATCTAACTCAGTTGCTCTACAGGCTTACTACCAGTAAGGTGTCAGCATCAATGACAAAAGGAACCTTGCCATGCCAACGGATAAAACAGATTTTGCCTCAAGTGAGGGTAACTCAAATACCGATTCTTCTGTAGAGATTCACTTTGATAATAGCTACTTCAATGAGCTGTCTGGTTTTTATCAATCTCAAGATGCTGAACTTGCGCCATCCCCTTCACTGATTAAATTTAATTATGCGCTTGCTCATTCGTTAAATATCGATGTTCAATTGGCCACTGATGAGCAATTAGCGACTATATTTTCTGGCAATCAGAAACTCGAAGGAGCTGCGCCTTTAGCTCAAGCCTATGCTGGTCACCAATTTGGTCATTATAACCCTCAACTAGGTGATGGCCGTGCTTTGCTGCTTGGTGAGGTGATTGATCGTGAAGGTAAAAGACGCGATATACAGTTAAAAGGTTCAGGGCGAACACCATTCTCGCGTTCTGGGGATGGCAAAGCGGCTCTTGGTCCTGTATTACGTGAGTATCTTGTGTCTGAAGCTATGCATGCGTTAAATATTCCGACAACACGCGCTCTTGCTGCGGTGATCACAGGGGAACAGATATGGCGAAATCAGGCCGCAATTGGGGCGATTGTCACTCGTACAGCATCAAGTCATATCCGGGTTGGTACTTTCCAATATTTTGCAGCTAACGGAGAGCAAGACAAAGTTAAGCAGCTAGCCGATTACGTTATTGAACGCCACTACCCACAGGCAAAGAAGACGGATTCCCCGTATTTAACTTTACTCACGCTCATCAGTGAACAACAAGCAAAACTTGTTTCTAAATGGCAGTTGGTTGGCTTTATTCATGGCGTCATGAATACCGATAATACGACAATTTCGGGCGAAACTATTGATTATGGGCCGTGTGCATTTATGGACAGTTATGACCCCAATACGGTATTTAGCTCTATAGATTCGCAAGGTCGATATGCTTACGCTAATCAACCTCATATTGCGCAGTGGAATCTTGCTCGTCTCGCTGAAACTCTGCTTCCACTTATCTCTGACGATGAAGAAGAGTCGGTCGAACTCGCCACTAACGCATTGCAGCACTATATGGCCTGTTATCAGGAATTATGGCTGGTGGGAATGCGCGCTAAACTGGGGTTGAAAGATCAAGAAGAGGGCGATCTTGAGCTTGTTCAAGAGTTACTAAGTTTACTCAATGAGCAAGATGTCGATTTCACACAGTTTTTCCGTTCTTTGTCGCAAGTGGTAAGCGGTGAGAAAAACGAAACCGAGAAACTAATTAAGCAAACTGAAGAATGGACTGCTTGGAACAATAAATGGCACCAGCGGCTCGATAGAAATCCGATCTCACCTGCCGAGAGAACAGATCTAATGGACAGTCATAACCCTGTTTATATTCCAAGAAACCATAAGATAGAAGAGGCGATTCTTGCGGCTGAGCAACATAATGATTTTCAACCTTTTGAACGGCTACTTAAAGTGTTAGAAAACCCGTTTACTACCCAACCTCATTGTGAAGAGTACGCTCAACCTGCACCAAGTGATTTCGGGCCTTACAGAACCTTCTGCGGAACATAGGTGTTTAAGTCAGGGGAGTTGTTTTCGTTTGAATCGAATTAGACATAACTAAAAAGCGCAAAGTGGTGGTTTACTTTGCGCTTTTATTTTGAAGAACAGTAAGTTTTAGCTTTAATCTTTAATCAAAGATAACCCACTTGGAAGCGCATCGCCAAAGACGCGTTTCGATTCACTTTCCGACAACTCTTTTACGGTATCAACCAGTTCAATCCAAGAATCAGGTACTTTACTCGATTTGAGTTTGGTTAAAACCTGCTCTCGATAGTCGTCCGAAATATCGAATAAGCGATCGCCTGTTTTGCGACAAATCATTACCGTTGCAAAAGCCACCATAGGCTCTTTGTTCCAGTTTTGATCGAGTAATTTCGGTAGCCATTGCTCAGCCTGTTCACGAGGAATAACGTTATGCTGACTGCCATAAAGTGGCGTTCGAGAAGCAAGACGACCTAATGCCCACCAATGCGCTTGAGGGTATTGTGGCTGATTGATCGCTTTACTTAAAAACCATGTCGAAAGTAGTACTTTATCTTCAATTTCCAGATGCTCAAGCGAGGCGGCTAAGCGCACCATCGCTTCATATCCTTTATCTTGAGCGGCTTTGGCTGATGCTGGGTTTTTCATTGCTCCGGGGTGAAGGTATTTGGCAATATCGGCAAGGATAGTTTCTTGCTGTTCTTGGTTTAAGCCTCCAGCAATTCGACGCCAAAATACCCACCAATCGCTCCAGCCTTGGTGATTTTCAAATTGAATGTTTTGCTGATAAAGCATCCAAACTTGCTCAATACGCCATGCATCGGTTGGATCACCAAAACCCGGACGCAGAGAGTAACCTGCGAGTCTTAACCAGTTTTTTTCATGCTGCTCTGAACGACGACGGCGCTTACGACCTTGCGAGAAAGTATCGAACAATTGACGTAAGGTGACAAAATCCCACTCTTCACGTTTACCTAGGCGTTTTTCTAACTCTTTAGCGAGCGTTTTGATCTCTTTCGAATCGGCACTTTTTTTGTTGCCACTGTATAAACGTGAGATCAGTTCTTTGCACTCAGGGAGGCGAGGGTGTAAATCTTGTTTCTGCTGTTCATCACTCTGTTTGTTTCGAACCTCAAATTCAAGGTTCCAGCGTTTGCTCTCATCTTCGCAGCTTACGCATTCCATTTTCAGAGTGCCGACTTCGGTGAGTTGACACGCAAGTTGCACTTCCACTCGATCTTTTTGGTTGGCGTGAAGATCGACAGCATCGCCTTCAAGGGTCGAGATATAAGGTGGCAGCGGCGTAAACAGGTCAGCGTCGACTTTAACCACTGCTCCATTTTTCACTATACCTTGCTCCGCTGAAAGAACATCGTGCGTGGATGTGAGCAAATTAAATTTAACGGGTTCTCCAAGAGTCAGAGAGAAACGACGGCCTGAAAGTCGAATTTCATGTCCTTCTTCGGTTCCTTTTGCAAGAAGGCAAAGTGCATTGCCCATCTTGTTTTTCTCTTGAAGATGCAGGAAGTAAGAGCGCGCAGCGCCACCACCAATTTTAAGTTGAGCACCACGTCGAGCTTTACCAAACGCAACCGCGCCCAGTGCCACAGACCAGTCTGGATGTGGATTATCCAAAACCGTTACGGGTTCGCCTCGCCAATTTTTTAGTAACTGAGTAATCCGAGAGGTAACCAGTTCACTGTTGAACACACCACCATTAAGTAATAGGCCAACAGGTATCGCAGCCTTGTCTTGATTCTCAGAGATTGAATCGAGTGAGGCTAGTGCTGCTTGAGAGACTTGCTGGTGCTGAGTTAAGAATTCAGCCACATGTTTACTCACCGCAGGATCGGCCACATAAGGCAGGCCGAACTCTACAACGGCGCTGCGGCGTTTATCCGGCACTTGGTCAAAATCAGTGAGAGGGAAGAATCCATCTAGCGCTATTTGGTGCACTTCCTGCTTCGTTAGACTGACACTTTTTGTGCCACCTAATAGTTTCGAACCACTGCCGAGCATGGTGATTTTAACTTCGTCAGGTGCACCTGTAGAGAGTAAACCTTCTTTGGCTTTACGTGTCTGCTGAATCAGTTTTGTTAAGCTCGATGCATTGAGTTTCTTGCTTTGATTGAAACGCTGTTCAGCAAGGTGAGCCAAGGCTAAATCAAGGTTGTCACCACCAAGCATTAAGTGTTCGCCAACACCAATTCGGTCAAGCCCTAGTTCATCGTCTGAGAATTTGGCTTCGATTAAACTCAAGTCGGTCGTACCGCCACCTACATCACAGACAAGAATCAATGGCAGTTGAGCGAGCTCTTGTGTCGCACTTGTTTGGTGTCTTGCATACCAGTCATAACAAACGGCTTGAGGCTCTTCAAGAAGCACGATTTTGCTTAAACCTGCGATGTTTGCCGCTTCTAACGTTAATTTACGAGCGGTTTCATCAAATGAAGCCGGAACAGTAACGACAACGTCTTGATCCTCAAGTTTGTTACTCGGATTGCGATAGTTCCACGCTTGGCGAATGTGGTTAAGGTAACTGGCACTCGCAATAACAGGGGAGACTTTATCGACGTCTGCCGCGCCTGCCCAGGGTAAAATTTCAGAACGACGATCAACCGCTTGATGAGAAAGCCAACTCTTGGCACTTGATACTTGGCGACCTTCGACTTTTGCGCCCAGTTCTCTTGCCCATTCGCCAACAATAGCGTTACTGATATCACCTGAAACTGGACTATGTTCCCAAGGTAGAGTTAAGTCCGATGCTGAAATTTGACCTTGCGCGGGATGATAGCGAAACGAAGGTAATAATGGTTTTCTTACGACTTCTCCCGGGCCGACAAGTTGGTCGATGTCGAAAAGAGAAACAGGGGAGTGCTGTAGATCATCGGTGATTTCACAAAATGCGACAACGGTGTTGGTTGTACCTAAATCGATTCCGACAAGAAAACGAGGAGATGCCATGAAGAACCTCTCTGATAATGAGCGAGATATACGCTCATGAAACTTAGATGAATGTAAAGTATATCAATTTAAGAGCGAATTAAATGAGATACTTAGAAAAACGGCACCCATAAGGATGCCGAATTTTTATGAATAGTCGATGTTATTCGCTTTGGTTTTGGCTTTCGCTATTTTGCGTAAGCGCTTCGCCTGAGGCTTCATCGCGTACATCAAACTCAACGTGCCATTTCTGGCCATTATCCGCTGCAATCGCTTCTAAGTACAAAGTGCCTAGCTCGGTTACACGAGACGCTAAGGTAA
This sequence comes from Vibrio genomosp. F6, assembly GCF_005146325.1. Classification (NCBI taxonomy): domain Bacteria; kingdom Pseudomonadati; phylum Pseudomonadota; class Gammaproteobacteria; order Vibrionales; family Vibrionaceae; genus Vibrio; species Vibrio genomosp. F6. The sequence goes on from NZ_SYUT01000010.1 coordinate 286,518, forward strand.
CAGGAACCACTTCGCCAATGTTACGCCCTTCAGATACAGGTAGCGTTACTTGAATTTCAGGTAACTCTTCCAGCTCTTCTGGCTGCCAGAAATCAAGATGAGTGCCAGCTTCGTCTTCACGGCGAGTTGTTGAACCGAAGAATTGGAAATGAACTGGTTCACCAATGACGAGACCGAACTGCTGGCTAGGAACTTGAACGCTTGAGCCTTCTTCCATACCAAATGGAGCAACACAAAGTGCTTCCATTGGTGGTGCCATTCCCGGAATTGCAGGCATCGCGCTTTCAATACCAACATAGTAACTAGACGCGATACCACCACGGATACGAACACCTTGGCCACGGCGAACAGAACCATAGTAAGAGGCACCACTTGCAACGGCAAGATCCAGATCTAGGCCAGAAAGCTGTTTAGCCATTTCTGTATCTGCATCAATTAACCATTCATTAATGGTATCTGATAGGCGAGTTGCTAGCAGTTTTGATTTCAGAACACCGCCATTGAATAGCATAGCAGTTGGTTTGATGAAATCGACACTTGCAGGTTCTGCTTCCGGCATGCCTGGCATATTCGCAAATGGGTTGAACTCTTGAGCAGGATCCGCATTTGATTGAGCACTATCGCCTTGAGCATTCGCTTGCTTAGATAAGAACGCAGCGATGTGGCGTGTAATACCTGCATCTTGAGCGTAAGGCAAACCCATTTGAGTCAGTGCGCCGCGCGCTTTTTGTACTGGGTGATCGGCAATACCGACTTGTGGGAAGAAACCATCGACGAGCGTTTGCTGTACTTCTTGTTGTGTCAGTTCTGTCTTCAGTGTTGCTCCTAATAATTTAGAGCCACGGCTTGGGACTACAATCGGCACCGCTTGAAGTTCTGAGTCATTTAACAGTGCTTCTTTTGCATCACGGCATGCGTGAGTCATCGCTTGAACTTGCCAAGGTTGTAACTGCTTGCCATCTTGAGCCAGTTTCATCTTTAAGCGGTAAGCGAGAGCTAAATCCATATTATCGCCGCCAAGTAGGATGTGCTCACCTACAGCGATTCGATTCAGGTTCAAATTACCATCTTCTTCTGTCACAGCAACCAATGAAAGGTCAGTCGTACCACCACCTACATCGACGACTAATACGATGTCACCAACGTTGACTTCATCGCGCCATGTGTCATTGCTGTTGTCGATCCAGCTATAAAGAGCAGCTTGAGGCTCTTCTAATAGTGTTAAATGTTCAAAGCCTACGTTACGAGCCGCTTCAGCCGTTAAATCACGAGCGGCTGGATCAAATGATGCTGGAACCGTAATCGTTACATCTTGTTCAGAAAGCGGGGCATTTGGATTCGCGTGATCCCAAGCTTGCTTAAGATGATCGAGATATAATTCTGTTGTTTTTAGTGGTGATACTTTGCTGACTTCTTCAGGGCTACCTTGTGGTAGGAAGCTGTCGCGGCGATTGACACCGCTATGGCATAACCAAGATTTCGCACTTGCAACCAGACGGATCGGTGTTTTGCTGCCAAGATTACGCGCAATAGCACCGACTAATGCTTTCGGTTCATGAGTCCATGGTAGGGTACGAGAACCTTCGCCCATCTCATGCTCATGAGGTTGATACAAAAATGAACCAAGTTGGCTGCGATTTTCAACGGTGCCTGGTGCGGTCAGTTGTGGAATCTCCATCACTTGAACGCGAGCATCTTCATCGTTGATGTCAAGGTAAGACAGTACGCAGTGTGTCGTACCTAAATCGATACCAACACTAAACTTAGCTTGAGCCTCAGGTTGAGAGTGTTCCATTACAGTTCAACCTCCGCAGGCGCAATGATAGAAGCGTCGTAGTTTGCTGATAGTTTAGGTAAGTTAATTGCGTCTGCTTTCCAGCCTTTATGTACAAGAGTACCGTTGAATGGCGCATTACCTGTAACATTGCCTGTTAAACGAACTTCTTGAGGGTTAAAGCCTTCAGCGACAGTGATGCGAGTCTCTTCATCTTCAGTGCGAATATGAGATAGCTCAACATACTCTTTCAATACTTTTTGACCGCCGGAGTGGATAACGCGCGCCGCTGCGCCAACTTCTTCATCTGCAAATGAAGTCAGGTCTTCGTTTAGGAAATCGATCAGACGCGCTTCTTGCTGCATAATTGACAGAAGTTGTAAAGCTGAGTCAGTTGAAGCCGTTGCCAGCTTTGATTCAACTTCGATCACTTTCTCTACTACTTTTTCAACTTCGATGATTTTTTCAATCTCGACAATTTTCTCAACAGGTTTTTCCACTTCGATAATTTTTTCGACTGGTTTCTCAACTATTTTTTCTATCTCTTTTGATTTGCGAGATACAGCAATGAGAAGCAGTAGTACGCTTGAAGCCAACAGGCCCGCATGTAGCATGTCAAACGTAGTTGGAATTAGGTTTAAATCGACAATCATGGTGAATTCTCTTTGGATTGATTCAATATCACGTTGAGTGTTGGTTATACTCAACGTTTGGCATAAAGGCATTTAAATCGACGGTAATATACCGAAGGCTCACTCAAAAATGGCTTATTTTTTGCCATGCATAGCCAAAAAATAGGGGCTGAGTCTAGCATATTCAAGGGCTAAGGTTAGAAGAAATGGCCATTTACACTTATTGATTAAGCTTGTTGGGTTAAAAAGACAACAAATGTGGGTCTTTGAAGCATTCCCATATATAATGACAGTTATATAAATAGAATAATTTTAAGAATAACAACTCAGTTTTTACTATAAATAGTTTGTAGTTAATTTTTTGCCTATTTTGGGTGGTGAAATGAGCAGTCGGAACAACATATTTTCTTTATCTAAACTTTCATCTAGCACGATTGTTTTTATTCTCGCGATGAGTGTAACTTTGGTGTGTGTATTTGTAAGTTATAAAGCGCAGACATTTTACCGTCTAGCGTCGTTCAATGATGCAGCAGAAAGGCATGTGCAGTCTCTACAGTTCGTTGTAAAAAATGATATTCAACACATTGCCTCAAGTGCAATATTTTTCAGTGCTAATGATAGAAGTGATTGGGATAAATTTTCGATCTTTGCCAAACATACCATTGCAAACTCTGAAAGCCTTATTGGTTTACAGTGGATGGAAAAAGTGGAAGTTGACGATATTGAAAAGCATGTTGATCGTGTTGGGAAGACATTTCCTGGATTTGGTATCTACACAATACCTAAGGATGGCGATGTCACTCATGGTTATATTTTGGAGGACAACGCTCCAATCTATGTTGCAACGGATATCTACCCAAGAACAAGAGAAAACGCACGTTTACTTGGTTTCTATCCTTCTCGTAAACGCTTTGAGCTGATTTTAGATGGAATCAGTCAAGCGGGTGAGCCAAACATCTCAGATAAAGTAAGATTAATACAAGATAGTTTTGATAAGTCAGCGCCTAAAAATGGCATGTTGGTCTATTTTCCTGTTTTCGAAATTGGGACATTTGATTTATTGGGCGTCGTGATTGGAGTCATTAGAACGACACCGTATTTTGAACACCTTGTCCATCGTATTGATTCTGACCACTGGTTGAGAATACGTGTCACTGATGTCGGTTTTGAGTCTGATGATGCGCCAATTATGTACGAAAGTAAGAGTTGGGACCCGGCTGAAGACAATGTGATCCGCAAATCAATTCCTCTTTATAACCGTGAATGGGTTGTTGAGTTCCAACTTCCAAGCAAAATTACCATTAGCGATGCTGTTGTCCTAGTGGGTATATTTTTTGGGGGCTTAACGATTTCGTTGCTTTTAGCTCATATTGGTAGCCTACAATCGAGAGAAAGAGAGCGTCTCTCAATGATGTTAAAAGAGCGAACGAAAGAGCTTCAGTTCCTTGTTGAGCATGACAGTTTAACCGGCTTGCTCAATCGTCGTGCGTTCAATCGATACATTAAGAAAATGCTGAAACGTAAAGAGTCTTTCAGTTTGGTCAGTTTTGATATCGATCATTTCAAATCTATTAATGATCAACATGGGCATGTGTGTGGCGATGAGATGTTGATACATGTTTCAGATACGGTGACATCAGAACTGCATTCTGGGGATTGTTTCTATCGTGTTGGAGGTGATGAATTTAGCATTATTTGCCAGTTGACGGATGAGAAAGAACTCAAGAATTATCTAGATAGCATAAGGCGAGCGGTGGAGTCGAGTGTGTTGTATTTTCCTGGTATTGAGATTTCATGCACGATCAGCATTGGCGCTGCGCGATATGCCGGTGAAGGTTTAGAAGATATTTTACACAAAGCCGATCGTCAGCTTTACCATAGCAAAGAAAATGGCCGAAATTGTATCTCAGTTGCAGCCTAATTGAGCACTTAACTCGCATGAGGTCGAAGTTTACATTTGGCTCAGGTACAATCCGTCTTCGATGAAAGTAACGTAATTCCGAGACGCAGTAGAAAGGCCAATTATGAATCATAACCGACTTGTTTGTTTTGACTTAGAGATGTGTTGCTGGAGCAACGATGGTGTCGGAACGACGGGCGAAATTATCGAAATTGGCTTAGCTGAAATTGACATTGCGACAGGTAAAATAGTAAAACGCGCGCAGTATTACGTGAAACCTGAAAAGGATGAAATCTCACTGTTTTGTGCGGAGTTAACTGGAATTACACCACGTAAGATTGAGAAACAAGGACGCCCACTGGTTGACGTTTTAAAATCTATGTTGAAGAATTTCGGTGGCCCAAATAAAATTTACGCATCATGGGGAAGAGATGATCAAATCCTTTTCAATGAGTGCAAAGACAAAGGGTTAGATGCTCCATTTAGTGAGTTTATTAACCTTGCGACCTTGTATCGAATGCAAAATCGTTTGAAAGAGAAGCGAATTGGACATAGAGCCGCGCAAGAAGCGAAAGATATTGAATGGGAAGGTCGCCAACATTCAGGTTATGTTGATGCGTATAACTTGGCAAAGTTAGCGTTAACGATGTTTTAGCCCAAACCCCTCTTTGACTATGTTGAATGACGTTATCCAACCTACAATATGAGCCTTTTCCGTTGTAGGTTGGTATGATTTTCTATTGTGTTTAGTACCTATTAGTTATTACCAATCACGTCTAATTTCGCACGAATAAACTCGCTATGATCGACGTAAAGTAATTCTGCTGCTTTGCGAATAACCGAGTCTTCTATCGGGTCAATTTCCCCATCGGCATGCGCTACTTCCCACATTCCTTTGATTAATTCGAAACGTCTTTCTTGAGATAGCTCTCTTAAGTGTGATGTGAAATCGTATAAAGAGACCGATTCCTTCACTTTTTCGTTCGCTTCTACGAGCAGGTCTGCGGCTTGCTGAGCATCAATGTTAACGAGACGCTGTAATAGTCCGAGTTTTGCTTGTTGTTCTGCTTCATTGATCTGATGATCCGCGCCTGCAACTTCACAAAGTAGTGATGCAATGGCTAAATTTGGTGAGACATTGGCATTCTTCCCAAGGTCTTGTCCTTCCAAAAGTTGTTTGAAAAGCGAGGTGAGAGAATTAAACATGGTAAATGCTCCAAAAAAGTATAAATGTGAGCCGTTCATTCACGACTTCTGTTGTTTTAAGTGTTAATAAGGGCTCTATTAATAAATAATGCCAATCTTGCTTAATCACAAGGGACTTTGCGAAACTTTACCTTTTTCTGACTTTAGAGTATCAGTCATATTCGGCGCGGTTAGCCATTATCTGTCGGAGGAAAAGAGATCCGATTCCCTTCACCAGTTAGTATGGATATGTCGCTCGGCTTTCCTTCGGCATCCAGCTTTAATTCACCGATGGCACTCTGATTCACTAAACGATAATAACGTTGTGAGTCTGGTGAACGTTTGGTGATTTTTAGTCGCTTTCGCTTTGTAAACCAGTTGAGCACAGAGCGCGGACTGTAGAGCAGCCTATCCATGCCATCGCAAAATTTGAGTAGGGTGGCAGGGAATTGATTCTTTATTCCGCTACAGGTTATCTGGTAAATGTTCGGGCTCGACTTCCTAAAACGAAGCTTAATGTCATAGGCAAAAGAGTAGTGAACATCACCAGAGAGAATGACGAAATTGGTTGGTGTTTTTGTATGAGTAAATATACTCAGCAGAGTATTGGCGCTGCCGGGGTGAGCCATCCAGTTTTCAGCATCAATCACAAGTGGTTGCCCGATATTGGTCATGCCTTTTTGTAGTGCTTCGATGAACTTCACGCCAAACATAGGCGCAGCAGAGACTAATATCACGGCTGGCTGGTGCATGAGTTCATGTTGCATTTCAATGAGCGCTTCCCAATCCATTAAACCTGATGGTTTATTCATTCGAGATTCTGATCGCCAACGACGAGTTCTGGTATCTAACACGACCATCTTAGGCTGAGTGTCGATGGTATAATGCCATTGTTCAAAACGATCTAAATAGTAAATGAAGTCATCTTGAGATTGGTCATTTGGTTGATTGAAAAAACGGTGAGCGTGGGCCATAAAATCCGTCGAAAACTTTTCAGGAGCATTTCCCCAGCCTTGGCATAACCAATAGCTGATAAGCCCATTACCGATAATCCGTTTTGATAGAGGATTTGATTGAGCGGCATGTTCCCAACCGACGGTTAAATTCCAATCGTCAGTAATATCATGATCGTCAAAAATCATATAAGTGGGAATATGTGCCAATAAACGCTGTACTTGGCCCAGCCCTGAGACGAAATTATCAATATGCTTTGTTTCATCTCGCCACACTTGCTGCCACTTAGGGGATAATTGCTGGCCACCTTGAGTGAAATTAGCGTTTAGAAACCTATCCCTGTCAACGTGCTGCCATAAGGTTGGAGACCAAACCAATAGATACATGGCGAAAAATTCAGAGAAGGTGATGAGATGGTTTTCACATTCAGTCGAGCTGAAAATTGGGATCCCTTTGTGAGGAAAAAACTTCGCAAGTAAGCCATCTTCTTTAATGTAATGAGGAAGTATGGCATCACGATGGTAAAAATTTTCAGCACAGGAATAGAGTGATTGGCTGTCTGGCACCATGTCGCATGCTAGGTTTTCGTCAGGCAATCCAAGTAAACCAATTACTTGCTGAATGGCATCTAGCATCGGCCCTGCAACATGATCCGCGTAGATCTGGTCACCACTCATCATAAGAAGCGAAGGGCGATCTTCAATGCTTTGAGTCGCTACTTTTGAATTCGCAGCGACTAAACTGTCTCGACTAAAATGGTGAGGGTTACGGCAAGAGCCATGTAATACATAATCGGCTTTGCTATTAATGCTGAAAGAGACCCGAGATTCATTCGGGTACAACAGTGTTGGACAGGTATGACTTAAAGATCCATTTTGAGTGATTAGGTCATACTCTAAAGCGGTATCCGTTGGGAAATGACCTTTGACGTGTGCGAGGACAACCCATGCTTTCGAACCAATTTGGATCTGGCTTTCAGTACTGACATGAGCAGAGTAAAAAGGAGTAGAGTTCTCTGGGTAATATAGATTGAATTTTCCAATCAGTGGCTGAGTGGTAACAAGCCATAAAGTGATCTCAGAGGGTGTCGTTTTGCGTAAAATCGGCCCTGCAATAATGAAAGGTAGTGTCGATGTCTTGCTTGGCAAACAGAACTCCTAAATGAAAATGGTGGTGTCGAATACTCAAACCTAGGTACTAATGACTGCCATACTAACCAGTGACGTTCTAGCTATTGGCGTACTAGCTATTAGCGTACTAGCCATTGTCATGCGTTAAGTTGTTATCGGGATCTTCAAGGATTTCGATTACATCGGAACTAGAAAGTTCATGTCCCATTAAAAATAAAGCGAGCATGGCGTCTGCTTTTGTTTTGGTGTCACTAGATTCATCCAGTAATTGTTCGAATCGACTGCGTAGCATATTGATTTCATGTTCAACAAACCCACGGCCTTCTTCATCTCCCTGCGTCTCTTCTGGAGCATTATCAAACTCTAAAAATAACAAACTCTCATTTAACTGAGTATTAATGAGCCTTTCTGGTAGCCACTCTTCCCCCATAACGATATCAGGGTCGTGACCTTCAGGAAGTGATTCGATGATTTTTTTTAATTCAGAAGCTTTCACATTTCTTACATCTGATGGACAATATTCTTTATTGTAACGGTGAAACGTACTGAATCATAAGCAAACATTGTATAAATCGGTAATAATTGAAGGATCATTACGAATTCTGCTGTTTGTTCGAGGGTTTAAAAGAATAATGCATAAACAATATCAATGTAGAGCCCTAACCGCGCTCTTAGCGATGGTGGTTTCTTGCCCATCTTTGGGTACAGAAGAACAAGAGTGGGGAATTGCGGCGATGTATCGCACGACCAGTATCCCATTCGATACAGCGGGAGGCGACCAGACCGTCAGCACCTTTGTTCCTATGATGTTTTTCGAGAATGAGTACGTCTTTGTCGATGGTATTGAGGGCGGGGTATTTCTTTATAATAGTGAAGAATCTGATTGGCGGGTGAGTGCGTTAACTCGTATGCGTTTTATCGATATCCCACAATCGGCACAAAATGCCAATGAGGGCGACACCGCTGACTTCGGTGTGCAACTCCAATATAAAATTGATGACACTTGGTCTTTTGATAGCGAATTGATGACCGATGATGACTTGCATTTCCACAGCAATTTTCGCTTAAACGGTCAGTACGAATTTGGCGATTGGGAGCTATCTCCTAGAGCGACGATTCGTTATAAAGATGCTGATTTCAACAGTCAGTACTATGCATTTAAGGATGTGACTGGTGAAAGTATCGGCGCTGGAATTGATGTCAATCTAGGTATTGATATTCGATATCATGTGATCTCAAATTTATATCTACTCGGTTCTACCAGTGTCACACGCTTTGATGACAACGCTTTCAATTCATCGATTATTGAAGACCGCTATCAAGGTGAGTTCTATCTAGGTTTTGGACTATTTAACGACAAAACCGCACCGAAAAACCCGGAATTGAGCAATAAGCCTTATTTACGAGTCGCGCATGGTTGGGCAACGCCATCGAATATCGGCGACATAATGAAGCTGAATAGCGAGAAAGATAAATATAATAACCAACTGACTTCAGTCTTTTATGGTCACCCGTTGACCGATGAAGTGTTTGGCGTGCCAATTGATATCTATTTCACACCTGGTATCGCGCATCACTGGTCGTCGAAGGTTCAGTCTGGTAGTACGGAATACATCGCCGCAATAAAAGCGTTCTACACGTTTGATTGGCCTATTAAGTGGCGTTTTGGTGTTGCTGAGGGCTTATCTTACATCGACAGCATAACCTATATCGAACAGACCGAGATGGATGAGAAAGGGTATACCGCGAGTCATCTATTGAACTATTTAGACTTCTCATTTGATATTAATGTTGGAGACGCAGTGAACCAGTCCGATCTAGAAAATGTTTGGTTTGGGTATTCTCTGCACCATCGTTCCGCCATCTTTGAAAATGCCTCTCAATTTGGGCGAATTAAAGGCGGAAGCAACTACAATACCATTTACATTCAATATGAATTCTAGCTATTTTTTTGACGTTTAATCTTATAAAAAAGCGTGAATGCTCAATACATTCGCGCTTTTTTGGGTTTGTAACTGGATTAATTTGGAGCTGAAGGGCTATCGTATGATTGTTTATAGTTTGGCTGTGATATAATTTTGCCAGTTTTTAGTTAGTAGATATAGGACACGCTTTGACCTCGTCACAGCCCAAAGCAGAAAAAAATCCTTCTGCATCAAATAGCCCGTCAGCATCCACCAATAACGCAACATCATTACGCAAAGCATTGAGCGAATGTATGATGCGCGATCGCTTCCGATTAGGTAAGCGAATCTCTGGCGCGAGTAGAATCAAGAACGAAAAATCCAAACATGCGGTATTTGATGAGATTGCATTAGATATCGCCAAATCAATGATGGTGGCGCAAAGCCGTATTTCTCATCAGCCAACCATTGAATACCCAGAAATTCTTCCTGTTAGTCAAAAACGTGATGACATTGCCAAAGCGATTGCTGAGAACCAAGTGGTGATCATTGCAGGTGAAACAGGTTCTGGTAAAACAACCCAAATTCCAAAGATATGTAGTGAGCTTGGTCGTGGTAAATATGGCTTGATTGGTCATACGCAGCCGCGTCGTTTAGCGGCACGCTCGGTTGCCAACCGCATTGCTGAAGAGATGGAATGCCAACTGGGTGAATTTGTTGGTTATAAAGTCCGATTTAACGACCAGATTTCAGATAACACTCAAATCAAATTGATGACTGACGGTATCTTGCTGGCCGAGATCCAACATGACCGTTATTTAAATCAATACGACACCATTATTATCGATGAAGCGCACGAACGCAGCTTGAACATCGATTTCATCATGGGTTACTTGAAAGAGTTATTGCCTCGTCGTCCTGATCTAAAAATTATCATTACATCAGCAACCATCGACCCTGAACGTTTTTCCAATCACTTCAATAAAGCGCCGATCATTGAAGTATCAGGTCGAACTTACCCTGTAGACACGCGTTATCGTCCATTGGGTGGTGAAGAGAGCAGCGATCAAGATCGTGACCAAATGGAAGGCATCTTTGAAGCGGTTGATGAACTTTGTGATGAAGGTTTAGGTGATATCCTAATTTTCATGAACGGCGAACGTGAAATTCGTGATACGGCAGACGCATTAAACAAACGTAACTTACGTGATACGGAAATTGTGCCGTTGTATGCTCGTTTGTCTGCTGGTGAGCAGAATAAGATTTTCCAATCTCATGTTGGTCGTCGAATCGTACTCGCAACCAACGTGGCAGAAACGTCACTCACCGTTCCGGGCATTCGCTATGTAATTGACCCTGGTACTGCACGTATTAGTCGTTACAGTTATCGAACCAAAGTTCAGCGCCTACCAATCGAAGCGATTTCTCAAGCGAGTGCTAACCAGCGTAAAGGTCGTTGTGGTCGTGTAGCGGAAGGTATTTGTATTCGTCTCTATTCAGAAGATGATTTCTTGTCTCGCCCTGAGTTTACCGATCCTGAAATATTAAGAACGAACTTAGCGTCAGTTATCTTACAAATGACCGCGCTGGGTCTAGGTGATATTCAAGCCTTCCCATTTGTTGAAGCGCCCGATCAGCGAAATATTCAAGATGGTGTCAAACTTCTTGAAGAGCTAGGCGCGATCAAAGCAGCAGTCAAGAAAGGGACTTCAGATCCTAAGAAACAGTTAACACCAATTGGTCGTCAACTGGCTAAATTGCCAATCGATCCGCGTTTAGCACGAATGGTGATTGAAGCACCAAAGTATGGCTGTCTGAAAGAAGTGATGATTATTGTATCGGCATTATCGATTCAAGATCCTCGCGAACGTCCATCAGAGAAAAAACAAGCGTCAGATGAAAAACATAAACGCTTCTTTGATGAAGACTCGGATTTCATTACTTTTGTGAATCTTTGGGAACATATTAAAACCCAGCAAAAAGAGCTTTCAAGTAATCAATTCCGCAACCAATGTAAAAAAGATTACCTGAACTATTTACGTATTCGTGAGTGGCAAGATGTCTATTTTCAAATTCATCAAGCGATGCGTGAAATGGACACTAAGCTAAATAGTGAACCGGGTAGTTATCAAAATATCCATACCGCTTTGTTGGTGGGTCTGCTTTCTCATATTGGTATGAAAGATCAAGAGAAAAATGAATACCAAGGTGCGCGCAATGCTCGCTTTCACATCTTCCCTGCGTCTGGTTTGTTTAAAAAGCAGCCTAAATGGATTGTCTCTGCTGAATTAGTGGAAACGTCCAAGTTGTGGGGACGGATTATTGCCAAAATCCAACCAGAATGGCTGGAGTCGATTGCTCAACACTTGATAAAACGCAGTTACAGCGAACCGCACTGGTCTAAAAAGCAAGCTGCGGTTATGGCTCATGAAAAAGTGATGCTTTATGGGATCCCAATCGTTCCGAAGCGTCAGGTTAATTATGGCCCTATCGATCCGGTAGTCAGCCGCGAGATCTTTGTTCGAAGTGCGCTGGTGGAAGGAGAGTGGGAAACGAAACACGCTTTCTTTAAACAGAACCGTAAACTGCTGCTTGAAGTTGAAGAGTTAGAACATAAATCTCGTCGTCGCGATATTTTGATTGATGACGATGAGCTGTTTGATTTCTACGATCAGCGAGTCAGTACTGAAGTGGTGTCTGGACGTCATTTTGATAGTTGGTGGAAAAAAGCGAGTAAAGATAACCGCGAACTGCTTAATTTTGAAAAAGAGATGCTGTTCCGTGGCGATGCCAGTCATGTTACTGATTTGGATTATCCTAATTTTTGGCATCAAGATGGATTAAAGCTGAAATTAAGCTACCAATTTGAACCCGGCGACGATACCGATGGGGTAACCGTTCACGTACCACTGCCGATTTTGAACCAAGTGAGTCAAGCTGGGTTTGATTGGCAGATCCCGGGTTTACGTCATGAATTGGTGGTGAGCTTAATTAAGTCACTACCTAAAACGCTACGCCGTAACTTTGTGCCTGCACCTAACTATGCGGATGCATTTCTTTCACGCGTGACGCCAATGGAAGCACCACTTCTTGATTCTATGGAAAAAGAACTTCGTCGCATGACGGGAGTAGAAGTACTACGGGAAGATTGGAAGTTAGAGCAGATCCCTGAACACTTGAAGGTGACATTCCGTGCAGTCGACCATCGCAAGCGTAAGCTAAAAGAGAATAAAGACCTGCATGAACTCAAAGAGAGCCTGAAAGATAAAGTTCAACAGACTCTTTCACAAGTTGCAGATGATGATATCGAGCAGCAAGGTTTGCATACTTGGAGTTTTGGTGAACTGCCAAAAGTATACAAACAAAAACGTGGCGGCTTTGATGTTAAAGCTTTCCCGGCGTTGGTTGATACTAAAGACAGTGTTGAAATAAAACTGTTTGAGACAGAAGAAGAGCAGATCAGTGCAATGAGAGCGGGGCAACGTCGCCTTATTTTGCTGAATGTTCCATCGCCGATTAAGTATCTGCATTCGAATCTGCCTAACAAATCGAAACTTGGCTTGTACTTCAACCCGTATGGAAAAGTACTTGATCTGATTGATGACTGTATTGCTTGTGGCATTGATAAGTTAATTGAAGAGAAAGGTGGCATCGTTTGGGAGCCAACTCAGTTTGAACAACTAAAAGAACATGTTCGAGCGGAACTTGGCGATACCGTTGTTGCAGTCGCTGAACAGGTTGAGACGATTTTAACGACCGCGTTTAGTATTAATAAAAAGCTGAAAGGACGTGTTGATTTCACGATGGCATTTGCGCTTTCTGATGTAAAAGCTCAAGTAGAAAGCCTCATCTTTAAAGGTTTTGCTACCGAATGTGGTTGGAAGCGTCTCCCGGATATTCTTCGTTATATGAGAGCGATAGAGCGACGAATGGAAAAATTGCCAATCGATCCGAATAAAGATCGTTTGCATATGCTCAAAATTGAATCGATCACTAATGACTACAAAGAGTTGTTGAATAAGATTCCGAAAGGGATTGCTGTGCCAGATAATGTAAAAGAAGTGCGTTGGATGATCGAAGAACTTCGTGTAAGTTATTTTGCACAACAGTTAGGAACCCCATATCCGGTTTCAGATAAACGAATTAAAAATGCGATTGATGCCTGTTAGGTATAGATATTGCATACTATAAGTTAATAACAATTTATTGGCAGTTAGGTGGCAAAATGTCGCCATTTAAATTAACTGCCATGTTAAATGAGAAGGTTAAACATGAAAAAGACACTATTAGCTCTAGCTTTGATCGGTGCATCTACGTCAGTAATGGCTGATTCTTGGTTGTACGGTGGCGTTTCTGGTGGTCAATCTGACTTTGATGGTGAAAGCGATACTGCTTACGGTGTCCATGTTGGCACTGGTTTTCTTCCAATCATTGGTATTGAAGCTGGTTTGTGGAACTTAGGCTCTTTCGATAGCGTGTCATACGATGGCGCAGACCGTAAAAATGTCGATGCGACAACGGCTTACATTGCTGTTAAACCAAGTATTGATCTTGGTCCTTTGCATATCTACGCGAAAGGTGGTCTACATTCATACGAACTTAAAGGTGATTCAAGCTTTAGTGAAGATGATGTTGATATCATGTATGGAGTTGGTGCTGAATACTTTGTATTTGGTCCTCTTTCAGTTGGCGCTAGCTACCAAAACTTTAAAATGAAGCATGACAATATCGGTTCATTCACTGTTAATGCAACACTGCACTTTTTATAAGTCCTGATTTGCTTCAAATTGAATTAAAACGCCAGCAAGTATGCTGGCGTTTTTTATAAGCATAACTAAGGAACTAATTAGCTGACTAGTTGATGTATTGTCTCGCTTGTTGTTCAAGCTCTTGAAACTCTTTGCATTTTGAAACGGAACTGTGCTGATCGCAGATTGACAGTAAGTCTTCAATAAAGAAACCTAATGCTCTTAATTCAATGTTAAAAATACCCTGTTGCAGAGGTAGCGGTAAGTACCCATAAACAGACGCTGCGCCGAAATCCCCAAATATCATGTCTGCTGAGTCATTGACCAAAACGTTATGGGCGTACAAATCACCATGACAAACTTTGTTGCGGTGTAGGTGGTGAAAAACATCTGTCATTTGAGTGACGGTTTTAGAAATTTCTTCAATCGAAAGAGAAAGCCCATCTTCAAACGTATCGCGAGTGCAAGATTGTAAGCTAGGCGGTAGACCCAAATTGAAGAAACTATTCGGAATCAACTCCATAACTAAAGCCAAGCCTGCTGGTTCAGATATTTGAGCCAGTGATTTGATGAGATTATTGTGTGTTCCTGCCTGTAGACACGCTTGCAATTCATCTTCTGGGTAGCCATCGCTGGTTATTTCCCCTTTAAATACTTTCACTGCAACTTCTTCGGGCAGATCAAGGGAGGTATTTTTCCAATCAGCATGAGAAATAACGCCAGACGCACCTTGCCCTAAGACTTGATTGAGTTGCAGATCCTCAAAGGAGACATGAGGAACGGTTTCGAACTCTTTTTCTCGTTGGCAAAAAGGGTTTCCAGAAAATGCAATCCAAGCGAGACGCGGAAGTTCGAGTAGTTGTTTAGGAAACTCGGCTAGTGCATTTGCGGATAAACGGATCAACTCTAATGCGTTCAATTGATTCACAGATTTTGGCAACGAGGTCAGTTGATTTCCAGCCAAAGCGAGTTTTTGAAGTCTCGGTTTATTACCTAGGCTATCAGGCAATTCAGCGATCTTGTTATCCGTTAATATTAACCAACGAAGTGTTTCTGGTAGGGAGTTTGAAGGAACATGGCTGATTTGATTCGCTTTAAATCCGACCATTTCAAGCTTTGGGCATTGGCCTAATACTTCTGGAAGCTCAGTAAACAGGTTATTAGAAGCGAAGATAATTCGTAGATTTTTGAGTTGAGATAGCTCATTTGGCAACTGTCTCAGTTGATTATTGGAGAGATCTAATATTTCCAATGTTTCAGCTAATTCAAGGATCTCTATTGGGAACTCTTTTAACTCTTCCGATAATTGGAGGCGGGTAATCCCTTGTAGTTGTCCCTTTCTAAGCTGTTCTAACGTTTGCAAACCGTTTTCCTATATGACCTGTATAATGAAATCGTATTCTACTTGGTATGTAGGGTATTGGCTCTTTTTTTTCTTTATGCTAATTTAATTAATAGCAGTACCGCTGGATGGGTACTGTGTAAAGATACAGTGTTTATTATTGACTAACTAACCGTTACTTCTATACTGTTTATATAAACAGTTAGCTTGGAGGTGCAGTATGTTGTGGGATACATTAGACCGTGTAAATCGTTTACGCCAAGAAGCATTGGCTAATCCAGAGTTTGTTGATTCAGCTAAAGAGCATGAACTTGCACTTGAGGAAGAACAACAAAGTGTCGAAACTAAACCTAAGCGTCGGTATAGAGTGAGAAAACCTAAAGCTCTATCTGATATTTATGATCATGTTGAATTTGCCTCTAACCCAACAGGCATTCAACACTAAGTATGCTCAATACACACCATCGACATTGTTACTTCTAGAGCCACATTGCGTGGCTCTTATCATTTATCGAGTCAAATCCGCTTCACGATTTTTGGAAGCCGCTCTCTTATGAATTCTCACCAATCTCATTTTCCAAAAAAAAGCCCCAGTGATTCACCAGGGCTTGTTATTGTCATTTAAATTAAAGTGTTAGAAGGTAGTTAACTAACTGGTTGTACTCTTCGAAACTCTTAATATTGTCAGGCTTTACGATATATTTGTTGTTAACTAGTACCCCTGGAACTCCTGTTAGCGTACTTGCCTCAAATTGTTTGTCGAAACGCTTCTGCATTGAATTTACGGCAAAGCTATTGTAAGCAGCATCATATTTTTCAGCATCAATACCGTAGTCAATGAAGATCTGACGCAGAGCAACTTCATCTTTTGGTGCTTGGCGGAGTTCATGAATCTGTTTAAACATAGCCGCAACCATCTTGTCTTCGACACCCAGAGCAATCATTGTTGCGTAGGATTTCGCCATTGGAACCGCCATTTTGCTGCCCATGAAAGCGACATGCACTTTTTCAAATTTGGCTTCGGTAGGCATTGAAGATTTTAGCTGTTCAATAACGCCTTCGAATTTGTAGCAATGCGGACAGTAAAATGAGAAAAACTCCGTTACTTTTGGATTCGTGGCTTTTTCGACATCAAGAACTTGGTAGTGCGTGCCTTCAGAAAATTGTGCAGCTTGGATAGAGATGCTCATAAATAGAGCGGCAACAAGAGTGAATATTTTATTCATGTGTATTATTTCCATACAAAATTAAATAGATCTCAACCTGTAGTGCTGAGAGATGTTGTTTGTTTGACGTTAGAAATTACACAATTGGAGGGCGATAAACAGAGTTCGCTATGAGTACGGCTTTCTTACTTAACTCGTTGGGAATTAACGCCAAAGAGTGACTACGAGGTGATAAATCTGAATTGGTTCGATAATTTGGTATTTTAATAAGACATATTGAACCACAGCAGTGATGCTCTAAGGTTGAATCACTGATTTTATCGTGTTCAGGACAGTTCGATGCTGAAATGAAACTTGAATATGATTTGTCTAATGAGTTTGAAAAATGGATGGTTTCAGAGTTCGCAAGTGCAGTGCTAAACATGCTTGAGGTCAACATTGCCACTAAGGCTAATGTTGTAATCCAAATTGTATGTATTAGCTTTGGCATGAGAGTTCTTTATATCCAGTGAAAGGTAATTATACATAATAAAACCACGACTCCACATCCTATATGAAAAACTGTTAACTTGAATGCTGACAGGGATAAGAGAGTACGCTAAATTCTATGTTATAAGTGTGGTTGCAATGAAATAAGGTGGATTTGAGGATGAATTCGAAACTCCAAATAAAACCTGAGGTAAATGCCATTAATAATTCGCTTGGTAATAAATACCCAATGCTTGATTGGTCACTCAACCTTGATACTCGAGAGTTTAGCTACGATTATGACGCATTGGCCTCGTTACTTGATCTAAAAGTACCAATCGTAACCATCACTGATTTCATGCAGTTTATAACTCAAGAGCAGAGAAAAGAGTTAGAACTCGTATTTCTTCAAGCAATCAAGTCTGGTGAAAGACAACATTTCAGCTGTTGTTTCGTTCCTAACCAATCGATATTGGCTTATGTTGAATTTTATTTTGAATTAACTCAGCCAAGGCAAATCGAGGGAACGGTTCGCCCGGTAATGCTTGTCTCCTCAAAACATCAGATCGCGAACGTATTTCGCAGCTTATTTGAAAATAGCCACCATGGGGTTTTGATCACCGACAGCGAAACTCGAATTATTGCGTGCAATCAACATTATGAAAACCAGATGGGGTTTGAGCATGGAACGCTAATTGGAGTTAAAACTAATATATTCAACGTTGGGAAGTATTCGGATCAGTTCTATGACGACATGTGGCATCAAATCCATACCAATGGTTTTTGGAGTGGGACCTTGCTCACTCGTGATGCTCATAATCAAGTATTCCCCCAAGAGTTAACAATACAGAAGATAGAAGCAACACCAGGAGAGATCTATTATTTAGGGCTCACAGTCGCTCTACCTAAACAGACAACTCAAATTGCGACAAATGAGCTAGGGGGACTCGCACTGTCGAGTAAGCTTCCTACTAAAGATAAATTTCTTAACCAGTTACGTCAATTGTGTGGAAAAGATCATCAAGCGAACAGTAAAATTGTACTGACTATTAAGCCGAAATTTGCCTGTGATTGTTACAATGATCATGTTGAATTTTCTGAAGTCATCTCTTTAGGTAATGTTAGCCAAGCGATTGGGTATTTAGGCGATCAAATATTTGTGGTTTGCATTGATTGTCAGGCAAGGTATGAAAGTATTGAATCAAGGTGTGTTCGTTCTGCGTTACGTGATTTTTTTCAAGAAATTAGGCTAAATAGTCGAAAAGAAATATATGACGGAGTGATGAATGGGCGTATTGGTGTCTCCATCTTAGGGTTAGATAGCCAGAGTGCCTCACAATTACTGTCTCATGCAACTCAAGCTATGTTGGAACGACACTCTGGAGAAGATCGCAATATTAGCTTCTACCACAGTACCATCCATAATGAGATTAAAAGGAAGAAAAGATTAGAGGATGGAGTATTACAAGCCATTCAAGAGCGGCGTCTGGAAGTTCATTATCAGCCTATCGTGGATGCGAGGAGCGGTGAAATAACCAAGTTTGAAGCACTGTGTCGTTTTCCTAGTATTGACGAGGAATCAAATGTTCAAGAGCTGATTAATATCGCTGAAGATTTAGATTTAATTAATGAGCTAGATTCTCAAGTTAGTATGATCGCATTAGATCGTCTAGAGGATATTCACCAACAGTTTGGTGAACATGTGGGCCTTACCTTAAATTGCTCATTAAACACCCAAAGAGAACCGGTTTCGGTTTTAAATAATTTGGCAGAGCTAATATGCACTCATGCCAAAAAACCTGAATGTGTCACTGTCGAATTGACAGAGAGTGCTTATTTTGACAATGGGGCGAATCAGTCTGATGCGCTTAAAGAGCTTCGAAATTTAGGTGTTAGCATTGCTATTGATGATTTTGGTACAGGGTATTCCTCTTTTAGTTACTTGAGTAATAGCCAGTTTGATTTTTTGAAAATAGACAAAGCATTTGTATCTGATATTCATCTGCATTCGAACAAATTCAATATTGTAAAAATGATAACTGAGTTGTCACATACTTTAGGCGTTGAAGTTGTGGCGGAAGGTGTAGAGAACTATCACGAGTTTAGAGTACTGCAAAACTTAAAGGTTGATAATGTACAAGGCTTTTTATTCTCAAAGCCTAAGCCATTTTTTGAGTTTAATTCTGGAAAACCCTATGTGGATCAATTGAAAGAAGTAGGGTTGATTATGAGTGAACAGTCACACGATACTATCTTAGGTCTATCACGAAACGGTCCACCAAGAATTCATCCATCAGAACCATTGTCTTTGGCATTTCAGTACATTAATGAACAATCTATTCCTTATATTCCTGTCGTGATCGATAATCGATGCGTAGGCATTGTTGGCAAAGATTCTCTCAATCTACATTTAACCTTGACGATGGGAACCGATCTTGAAACTACGAAGGAGTCTCAAATTTGGAGAAAAACAATTAATCAAGTGATGCAAGTGAAGTTCACCCAGTTGCAAGATAGTCTGAATGTAAATGAGTTGGCGGCATTACTTGATAGCGAAGTGGCTTTTCCATGGGTATTTGTAGACTCAGAAGGAGAGTATAGAGGTATTTTATATGAATCCGACATCATAAGGTATTTTATTTCTCGCTAATTATTATCGATCGAATAAATAAAAAATGATTCATAGCTGGTTAGATGCCTCATATTAAATGAAAATAATTAACTTTCTTGTTAGTAAGGAGGTTTAGTGTGCAAAAGGAGACTATTATTGATGAACAGCATTATAAAGCTGTTCAAGTATGGTGAGGAGAGTTGTATGAGTTTGAGTGCTCATTGTTTTCAGTCAGCAAATGAAGAGAGGCAACATGTTAATTTGCCATTGGAATTTCTAAATGATTTAGCTCAGTCTCAATCTGTACAAGAGATACTAAATTGCACTTCTTACTGGGTCCGGAAAATCTTTAATGCTGATCGTGCAAGTATTGCATTAGCAAAAAATGAGACAACATTAGAAGTTTTTTCACTGACCGGAAATACTGTCATCCCATTAGGCCGAGTGATTCCAATACAATCCACTTTGGTTGGTCATGTGTACCTAAGGCGGGCCCTCGCTATTTGTGAGAATAACCATTCTGCAGAGTATATTGATTGCCAGTGGTTAGCCGAAGGTGGATTGCTATCGTGTATGGATGCGCCACTTCTCAGCCACGACGCCTGCTATGGGACACTCAATGTTGCACATAGCGAGCAGTGCCGTTATCAAGAGAGTGACGCACAGATCCTGACCAGCATTGCGCAATGGGTAGCCGCTCAAATTCGAGTACAAAAACAGATAGAAGACGCAAAGACTTTAGCGGGGATCGATTGGTTAACGGGCGCCTTGAATCGACGGGCGTTTATGGAGATCACCGACGAATTAAGCTTCAAGCCGAGTCTGAAATCTCATTGCCACGCACTGTTGATGATTGACATTGATAATTTCAAAAAAATAAATGATCAGTATGGCCATCTTGCAGGGGATGAAGTGTTGATTATGGTGTCACGAGCTATACGCAGTGCCAAACGAGAAGAAGACATTTTTGCTCGTATTGGAGGTGAAGAATTTGCGCTGCTACTGAAAGATGTTCCTCATGAAGTTATTTTAAAGAGAGCAGAACTTCATCGGACTGAAATTGAAAAGCTATTCATCAACCTAGATGATAACAAAATAAGTTGCACAATCAGTGTAGGTGTCGCGACTCCGATAGAGAGCGACGTTTCATTCAGGTGCATATTAGCGCGGGCAGATTGTGCTCTTTATAGAGCGAAAGGTGATGGAAAGAATAGAGTAATAGTTGCTGATTAAGTGGATTAGCCGTAGCTTAAAGCTAGCCTTCGATGTCCAACAAGCACTATAATAAGCAGCTAGATAATAAATAGGTATTTACATGAAAATTTGTGGTGTTGAGATTAAAGGTAACGATGCGGTTATCTGTCTTCTTTCGTTGTCTGACGGTGTGTTCAATATACCTGATTGCCGCGCGTCTAAAGTGTCAATTAGTGACGCGAATGACACTCAACAGATGAAAGATTTCCAGTTTTCTTTTGCAAAGCTGATGGAAGATTACCAAGTTGATAAGATCGTAATCCGTCAACGTCAAACTAAGGGTAAATTTGCAGGTGGTGGCTTTGGTTTTAAATTAGAAGCAGCAATTCAACTTGTAGATGGCTTGGATGTGACCGTTGTCTCTCCTAATGAGATCAAAGAAAACCTAAAACGAAATCCATTAGCATTTAAGTTTAAAGAGACAGGGCTTAAACAGTTCCAAGAACAAGCCTTTACTACTGCTTATGCTTGCCTAATGAGCTAAATCAATCAAAAAGCCTGACTAATATCGATTCGTCAGGCTTTTTATTTTTAACAGGTATCGATAAAGTAAAATACTTTACACTTGAATCTATCTCTATCTCTATCTCTATCTCTATCTCTATCTCTATGGCATAAATATTTTATAATTATTCCGATGTTCATTCTTGACTTGATACATCGCTTTATCCGCATTTTCAATTAAGGTAAGTTCATCATCCCCATGTTCAGGGAAGATTGAAATTCCAATGCTTACGGATATATCAATATATTCCTGCCCAACTAAAACTGGTTCTAGAAAACAATCCAGAACTTTTTTAGCAAATAAAGTGGCATCGTGATCATTGGTAATGAGAGGAAGCATGATCACAAATTCATCGCCTCCCAAGCGAGCAACGGTGTCTGTCTCTCTTTGAATTAAGCCTTGTAGCCGTTGAGAGACACTAATGAGTAATTCATCTCCAGATTTGTGCCCAAGTGAATCATTCACAGGTTTAAAATTATCGATATCAAGTAAAAGTAGCGCTAACTTTTTTTGCTCTCGCTTGCAATGTGCCAATGACTGGTGAAGATTGTTAAATAACAGGCGGCGATTGGGGAGGTTGGTTAGCGGATCATATAAAGCGTCATGTTCTAATTTTCTCTCATGGGCTTTTCGTTCACTGATATCTTCGATAATGCCGAGAACGATTTCTTTGCCGTCAATATCCGTTAATGCAACACCACTGATGGTGATTGGATACCTGGTGCCATCTTTACGAATATACTCTTTTTGGTTGGGGCCAAAGCGTCCGGTTCGTTTAAGATCTTCAATCTGTTGAAGCTCTTGTTTCTCATATTCTTTAGGCGTGATGTCCCAATAACTGAGTTGGATAAACTCATCTTTGGTATAACCTGCTGAGTTCAACACGGAGTCGTTTACTTCAAGAAAATCACCCGTTGTGGCATCAACAATTGCCATTCCAACAGGTGAAAGTTGGAACATAGTCAAAAACTTATTATTTGCTCGTAATAATTTATCTTTTAGTAACCTATCGGAGCATTCTTGTGTGTTTATCATATTTAACGATACTCCCATCGATTATATTAATTATGAATGTTTACATATGCACCCACATTAAATAAGTGTATTGGTAAAGACAAGATGAAGTATTGTAAATAGAGACCTAGGTAACGAGATTTCGTGCATGTTAAAGAGACTAAAGGTTTAAACAGTAAATGTATTTGTCACTTGCACTCAGCAGATCAATCGATTTAAATAGCTGGGAATATTTTTAAACCGAAGGCTTTCTATGTATTTAGTTCTGTATTGCCATAATATTGGGATGACCGACTTTTCTTTTTTCGAGACGGCGGATTTCGATGAAGAAGAAGGGTACATCGTTCGTGGCAAGTGGCCAAACGAACAGGCATTTATGCTCTATTTAGCAAAAGAGTTTGGCGATCTATCTCACTATACGATCATTAATTTGATTAAAGAGGGAAAGAGCGCTGAAGATTACTCACAGCAAGACCTAATTCGTATTGCAAGGGATCTACATTAGATCAGTCAGCTAGAGATCTACTAGCATTGACGAAAGAAAACAGACAGAAAAGGCGTGGGTTAAAAATGCACTACATGAGTTTAAAGTTAGATAACGCAGCACTAGAATTAGTCGGAGACTTAGTTAAAGAGTTAGATAATGATGATGGATGGATAAAGATGACTGCGCGAATTGCTGCTCAAATAGATTCAACGTTATCGTCCAGTAATTATGTTGGTGTTGTTCTATGGTTTAGTGAATCAGATTATATTGAGCAAGAGATAGTGTATCGCTAAACAGCAATCTACAATTTAATCCAGCGACAGGCTGAACGAGTATATGTTCAGCCTGTGGTTTCATAATATTAAAGGTAGCGACTTCTCAAATGATTTTGGAAGTGTGTTGCATTCAAAACATCACCCGTTGCCTGTCTAACCAATTCATCGGTTGAAAATAGACTAGCTTTGCTCCAAATGTTTGCTTCCAGCCAGCTGAAGATTGGAGATAAATCACCTGAAGCGATCACGGTTTCCACATCTACTGTCTTCTTCATCGCTGCCATGAACTGAGCCGCATACATCGCACCGAGTGTGTAGCTTGGGAAATACCCAAAACTGCCGTCTGTCCAGTGGATATCTTGCATACAACCATTTTTGAAGTTGTTCTGAGTAGATAAACCAAGGTAATCCTGCATTTTTTGGTTCCACAATTCCGGTACATCTGTATGTGAAATGTTGCCATTCATTAGATCACGTTCAATTTCATATCGTAAAATAACATGCGCAGGGTAGGTCAGTTCATCGGCATCAACGCGAATGAAATCTGTCTTCACACGTGTGTATATTTTCTGGAAGTTCTGTTGTTCGAATTCAGCCCCTGAAAATTGTTCTCTCGCAAGACGAGAAAGGTGGCCGATGAATGCATCATTACGACCAACTTGCATCTCAAAAAATAGCGATTGAGATTCATGAATGCCCATTGAACGAGCTTCACCAGAAGGCAGGCCTGCTAACGAAGTTGGTAGCCCTTGTTCATAACGAGCGTGTCCAGTTTCATGCACAATGCCCATTAATGATTGAACAAATTCATTCTCATCATAGCGAGTGGTAATACGGACGTCAGACTGAACACCACCGCAAAATGGGTGAACACTTTCATCGAGACGGCCGTGATCGAAATCGAATTGAAGTAACTTCATGACTTCAAGGCCTAAGGCTTTCTGTTTGTCTGTCGAGTAAGTGCCATTTGGAACAATAACACTTTCACTGGCTTGCTTATCGATCACTTGATCGATCATCGATGGTAGCCAAGTTTTTACATCGTTAAAAATTGAATCAAGAGAAGCTGAGTTAGTATCTGGTTCATATAGGTCAAGCATCGCGTCGTACGGTGTTAAGCCTGTGGCGTCTGAACGAAGTTGGGCTTCTTCTTTTGATAGCGCGACGACTTCTTTCCAATTTTTTTCAAAGCCAATCCAATCATTATTGCCACGTTGGGTTCGCCAAGCATGTTCGCATTTTGAACCCGCCAGTGATTGTGCTTGGACCAAAGAATCAGGAAGGATCGTGGTTCGCTGCCATTGACGTTTAAGTTCACGAAGGCTGGCTTTCTCTTGAGTAGATAACTCTTCATTCTCTGCATCATTGAACCAATCGCCTAACTGAGGTTGAGTCATTAAGCCGTGAATGTGTACAGATAATTCAGCCATCGCTTCGCTTCGAGCATCGTTACCACCAGAAGGCATCATGGAAGCTTGGTCCCAACTACAGATAGCGGAAAGATGTTGGAAGTGTGAAATTTTCTTTGAATGGTCGACCAGTTTTTTGAAGGCGCTCATTGGTTCTACTCAATTAGGGAAAAAGTTAGTTTACCAATCGTTAACAATCACTCCAAGTAGCAAGTCATGGTTTTGACTATCTATTTAATCGATTTCATAATTATTTTCTCGCTTTTTGCCTGTCTGAAAGATAAGTTGGCTTAACTATCTAGGGATAGAGGCTGAGCCTTCGAAGAGCAAGGCGTGAATAAGAGTGAAAGGAACAGGGATAGGCAATGTATATTTTAAATTTTGAAGCTTTTTTGATTGCGATTACAATTCTGACATTAACTCCAGGCTTAGATACGGCACTGGTGATTCGTAACACTTCCAGAGGGGGCTTAACCGATGGGTGTGCCACTAGCTTGGGTATTTGTAGCGGCTTGTTTATTCATGCGCTCTTTTCTGCTATCGGTATTTCAGCCATCCTGGCCCAGTCTGCGGATTTATTTAATGTGATTAAAATGGTCGGTGCTGCTTATTTGATTTGGCTTGGTATTAACAGTTTACGCGCAACATTTTCTCAGCCCAATGGTATGAATATTCAAAATGGAACAGACCATACTCTGGTGGTAAGTCGTTCATTAAGAGAAGGTTTTTTATCGAATGTGCTTAACCCAAAAACCGCGGTGTTTTATTTGGCTTTTTTGCCTCAGTTTATTGATCCGCAAGGTTCTCCTTTACTGCAATCGATGTTTATGGCGGGTATTCATTTCATGATAGCGATGATATGGCAGTGCGGTTTAGCTGGGGCATTAACAAGAGCCAAAACATTATTTAAAGATGCCAAGTTCATGAAATGGATGGAAGGTACAACCGGAGTTGTGCTTGTCGCGCTTGGGCTTAAATTATTAATAGAAGAAAGAGTGTAATGTTTTTATCAACCCATTATATGTTTAAGTTACTGATTGCGGGAGTGGTCATATTGCTTTTGATTATTGGGCTAGTAGGGATAAACACTGTGCCTCAGATAAATTATTTAAGTCGAAACATGGACTGGGATTGGCACTGGGCTTATTTTGAACCACTGTCCAATGGTATACAACAAACGAGAACTCAAGATACACGGCAATTGTTACTGCGACGGGTTTACATTGAAAAGTCGATCTCCGTTTTTGTTATGACAACATTAGATAATAAATTAGAGCTTGATATCGTTTATCAAAATGACTGCAGAGTTGGTGAATATAAGAATCTAAACTTGCTCATTAATGGTGAACATAAAGAAAATACCGCTATGGTTTGCGAAACGAATGGGCAAAGTTTTATATACCGATATGTTGATACGAAGCTTGAAACATTGTCGTTGGCTCTAGACTCGATTCACCTTGAAGAAGACTTTGCATTTTGGCCTGTTGATGAGCTGAAGCTAGATCAATTTAAACAACAGCACTCAAGTTTTTTTAGAAAGAGTGGTGAAAGCGTGGAACATGATTGGTTACGCGATTAAATCAGCAACCTTACCATCAATTAAATAGTAAAAAGCCCGCGAAGTTGTCGCGGGCTTTTTGTTGGTTTAACCGTTTTATATTTTTACTGTATCCAAACTCTCTGATTGGTTCGAAGAGGTAAAAAATTGCTTAGTTTCTTCAATCACAACTTGGCGCAATGCGATTAAGCCAATAAGGTTAGGAATCGCCATGAGTCCATTCACAATATCAGCAATTATCCATATCATGTCGAGCTTCATGAATGCACCAGAAGCAACAAGTACGACAAAAATGAATTTATATGGAAGTATGGCCTTAGTTCCGAAGAGGAAAACCACGCAACGCTCACCGTAATAGTTCCAACCGAGAATGGTCGTAAACGCGAAGAAGATTAAGCCAATAGAGACGAGCATTGGACCTAAAGTGTCAGCGTTTAGACCGACCGCAAAAGCGTGAGTTGTCATCGCGGCACCCGCTAAATCTGTTTGCCACGCGCCTGTTAGAATTAACGCTAACCCTGTCATGGTACAGATGATGATCGTATCGAAGAAGGTGCCAGTCATCGAGATCAGACCTTGTTTCACACATGAATCTGTTTTCGCTGCCGCCGCCGCCATAGGGGCGCTACCTAAACCAGATTCATTGGAGAATACGCCGCGTGCAATACCTGATTGAATTGCGAGCATGATACTTGCACCTAAGAAACCGCCTGTTGCCGCAGTAGAGCTGAAAGCAGAGGTGATCACCAACTCAATGGCGCTTCCTAACTGTTGGTAATTAGTAATGATTACGCTCAAACAGGCAACGATATAAAATAGCGCCATAGTTGGAACGACTTTTCCAGCAACATTCGCGATAGACTTAATGCCACCTAGAGTGACGCAGGCAACCAATACAGTCAGTGTGATAGCTGAAATTTCGCGTGAAAGCCCAAACGATATCTCAGTGGCATCTAAAATCGCGTTCACTTGTGGGAAAGTACCTATACCAAAACAAGCAACCCCAAGCGCAAATACAGCAAACATAATCGCCAACGCTTTAGAGCCAACACCGTATTGAAGGTAATACATTGGGCCGCCGACCATTTGGCCTTTGTCATCGATTTTGCGGTATTTCACAGCCAGTAAGCATTCAGCGTATTTTGTCGCCATTCCGAATACAGCAGCAAGCCACATCCAAAATAGCGCACCCGGCCCACCAACTTTAATCGCAGTAGCAACACCAACAATGTTACCCGTACCTATGGTGGCAGAAAGAGCAGTACAAAGTGCAGCGAAACTCGTTACATCACCTTGGCCTGATTTGTCTTTGCTAAAAACCATTTTTAGCGCAGTTGGGAGATGGCGAAACTGTAGTAAACCTAAACGAAAGGTAAAGTAGACACCTGTACCAACAAGTAAAATAAGAAGTGGTGGACCCCAAACGAAGTTATCGATGGTTTGCAGTAAAGATTGTAAGTTATTCATGGTTCCCCTTAATAAAACAAAAGTGCGTGGTGCACGATTTAAGGAGAAGAGGGAAAGGGCAGTGATCTGACAGATAGAACCATCAGCCACTACTTAATAGTGATACTTATACATAAAGCAAAGTTAATATTAAGGTTGTAGCTTTCCACTCCTCTGTCCTTTTGCCTGAGAGTTTCACTAAATCATCGAATAAGATGATAAAGCTTGCTCCTTCGGCGACCGATCTAACGGTTCTCTCCAGAGGTTCCTCCAACGACAGTCCTCACTTTTCTGGATTTCTCCAGCATAAAGCGCCTGAAAGATTTACTTCTTCGGCGGGTTTATCTAACCAAATGTTAATATTTGGTTAAAAACCACTCTCCTGCAGTCTTCATCGGAACAATTACCTATAATTTATAGATAATCTGTATGCGAATCCTAACTGAATAAAAGTGTGATGTCAGCAGCAAAAAAACTGTTTGCGCAAAAGTTAAACAAGTAATCGTTGAAACTACTTTTCTCTGACGTTTTCTTCTTACAAAATGAGTTAGAATAGAGAGACTAAGGAGGGGTTATGACTCGATTAATTGCTATCGTATTTCTGATTGCTTTGGCGTTTTTACTTTTTCGTTATCGCACCAATGAAAAGCTTCAGAAGGGAGTGGTATTGAGTGTTATTGTTGGATTTTTAGTTTATACCGCATCGCTTGTGGTTTCAGAATTGGCTCGATAGAACGAGCGCGTTACTTACGGAGTATATGCGAGTGAATCAGAATACTGATTTAGATGAACAAGATGAAGTTGTTGTTATAGAAGAGCGTGATAAACGCAGTCATATCTATATTGCCATCGCTGCCGTCATTGGTATTGCTCTAGGTGGCCTTGTTGGCTCAGCGGTTACGACCAGTAAATGGGAAGCGAGTTATCAAACGTTAGAGAATCAATACCAAGCATTACAAGTCGATAAATCACAACTTGTAACTCAAGTTGAGCAACGATCTGCGAATGTCGACTCTGAAGTTGATGAAAAAATAGCGGCTGCGTTAAAAGAGCAAGATGTTGTTCACCAACAAGAACTCGTTGAGGCTCAGCAGATATCGACAGAACTAGAGAAGGCCAACCTAGCGCTAGAGTCGCAACTCGCTGTACAGAAAACTAAGATTGAAGAGTCTCAAAAGATAAACTCGAAACTGAATCGTCAAGCGGACATGCAAGCCACAATGTTTGAAGGCTCGCGTGATCTTTTTCGTCGTGAACTGAAGGTTTCGCAAGAACTGGAAGCACTGCAAACGGAGAAGAGCCAGTTAGAGCCGAAGCTTAAAGTATTGAAGAAAGAGTGCGATATTTATTTGGATGGAACATCTTGGGATGCGAAATCGGACTCATGCGATAAGCAAGATGAAGTTAACTCGCGTTTAAGCCAGATAAATCAAATGATCGAAGTTCACAAAATGGACTTAAGGCAGATAGAAGCACTAACGGACGAAATGGGTTTGTAATTCCGAAATTTACTCATTATACGGTTGGGTCGAAGTGAAACGCGACAATAACAAAATTAAAGGCTCATTGAGCCTTTTTTTATACCTATCATTCAGAGTGTAAGGAACTGAAGTCGAATAAAATGCATAACTAAGCGGTTTGTCACGGTATGTAGGCGTAGCTTATCAATATATTTATCAACTTAAATTTATAGAATGGATAGATATTATGAGCATGGAGCTAAATCGACAGCAGGCACAACTGGCCTTTGTTGAGAGTGGAGAAAACATTGTAATTGGAACTTTGGATGGAGTTGGAGTCTCATTAGAAGCACTTAAAAAGATAGATGACGACTCCTCTTATGTTGTAGAGTCTTTTTCATCTGGACTGACAGCCAAGGTTTATCACTTGCGGATAAGAGGACGAGATTGGACTCTAAAACGTAAACGGCCAGAGAGTTTAGTTAAAAATGTTGATGGACAAACGTCATTTCTAAATGAAGTTCAAAGGCGACGCGACCTAACCGCTTTAAAGCAAAAGAATCCTGAGAAGTATTCGCACATTGTCGAGACTCAATATGCATCGTTGAATGATGGGATTTTACTCTCACCTTGGATTGAAGGATCGCTCATTACCCATTTTGATGCTGATATTTTTAAGCAGATCTTTTCAACAATATCAGAACTAGAACTGGCAGGTCTGTTTGAGTGGGATTTCTGTCCCGGCAACATACTGATAGATAAGATGAATCAAATAAAGTTGTTCGACTTTGGCTATATGTATCAATTTAAACCCATGACACAATTCAATAGTAATGGGCAAGATACGCCGCTTTTCAATGGTGTGGAACGTTTCGAAACACGCTTTCTGTTTGATTACTTATTAAGAAATCCGCTTGATTTGACCCTTGAACAGATCCTTGATTTGTATCGAGTGGAAAAAAGCGCTGCACTTGCGGCTTATCAATTCAAAAGGGATAAGCTGATTGCTGGTGGAGCCGATAGCCCAGTCGTCGAGTGGGTCACTAACTCTATCGATCAGTGGCAACATGCTTTGGAAAGTCCTTCCGGATTAGAAGCCTTGTATCGTATCGAAAGTTTCCGCTCAAACTCTTTAGATCTTATGGATGATTTGCACGGAAAATCGTGTAGCCCAATCACTTTGAAAAAAGCTGATCAGGTACTGCAATACATTGAAAATGATTTTGATGTGCTAAAGCAAGCGAATGGGTTTTTCTTTGGGGATGAAAACATGAGCCAAGCTGAATTGCTCAGTAAATATCGCGGTCTTAAAACTGACGCTAAGAAATATCAGCTCTGAGAGTAATGATTCTCAAGGTAAAAGATAACCATCACCACAACTAAAATTAAAACTAAAACCGTTAGCGAGCTTGAGTTGTATGTGCTCGCTAACGGCATTTGATTATAAATTCAGCCGATTAAGGGTGAACACGTTGATCAAATTGTAGGCTCCGCTTGAATGACCAAAAAGCTAATGCACCCCAGCCTAATGTTTGCAACCAAAGTTGTGTCCACTGACTCGCGATTTGGCTCCATTGGGCACCTAATTGGTTAACCGATACAAATGCTTGAATACCTGAAGTACTTGGGAATAGTGACGAAACCCAAACCATAGGGGCAGGAATCATTTCAATTGGCCAAATAAACCCGGCGGAAAAAATGAGAGGCATTGAGCTAATCAAAATAATAATGGTGACTAATTCACGGCGTGGAAGGATTGAGCCAAGCCAGATTCCGATAAAGCAAGATGACAACAAAAATGGCACTAAAATAGCCAAAAGTGTCGGAATTTCAGCGAGTCGGGTTATGCCATGCATATCGAAACTTGCGCCGAAGTAATACATACTCAGTAAGAAATAGACACCAACCAGCACTAGCGCTCTGATACTAAATACTGCACGTGGCGAATATTGGTTCCAATACCCAGTCCCAAATTTTTGGCTACCAACCATTAGCCCAGACGCCATGGCTAAGGTTTGCTGTAAAATCAGAACAAAAACAGCAGGAACAACATAATCCACATAACCCATTCTTGGATTAAACGTTGGCTTCAAATTGAGCTTAATTGGTGAAAAGTGCTCTGAAGCTAAAGCGAGTGGTTCACCTTCCATCACAAGTCGAGAGACTTTGGCTTTTGCTGCTAAAGTGCCTCCTGCTTGGGCTAACCCCTCGACAACGGTTCCGTAAACTAAGAAAAACGAAGCATCACCTGCATATGCAAGCGTCGGGCTTTTACCAAGAAGAATGTCTTTATAGAAATGTTCAGGAATCACCAGTATTCCGCTAACAGAGCCGTCAAGAAATGCAGTTTTGGCCGATTCAATCGTGTGATCACGTTGCACTATTTGGACTTGCGGGGTGGCATCAACCATTCTTTCAAGTTGGTAGCTTGATTGACTTTTATCCAAATTAACGACAGTGATCGATTGCTCTCTTGGCGTTTGTTGTGCATATGGAAGAGGGTATAGAAAAGAGTAAAAAACCACTCCGCCAAATACAGTTAATACGACAACTGGATTGGTCATTAAAGCTTTGAATTCTTGCTTGAGTAGAGACAACAAACTCATCATACTTTCTCACTCTGCTTTAAGTGTTTATTGATCAGTAAAGCGGTCAATAACAGCGGGAATAAATATCCAATCATCGGAATCAAATGTACGAGCGATTCAATTTGCGTGACGCCGTAACTCGACTGGCTCACTTGTGTCTCAATATAATGGCTAATTGGCAATAAATTACGCCATGCTTGAGCAAAAGGGTTCATGTCCGTAACGGGAAATGTAATCCCCATGAAGGCAAAACTAGGCGCGGTGAATGCACCAGCAAAACTCATTGCTCTTGCTGGATCTAGGGTCAAAAAGAAGAATAGTGAGCCCATAATCATACAAGCGATAACCGTGGCTAATTGAGCAAAAATTAACACACTAAAACCGCCATTCATTGGCCATTCAAACCCTTTATAGAACCAAAGTAAAAAGCCAATGCCTTGAATCAAGAAAACCGGTATGTAAGCAGCTAATGTTTTGACTACCGTTGTCATCGGTGATGATTTGAGCCACTTTTGAGTGCCGTAAGTACGGTGGTTAGCGGCTAATATCATGATGGTTCCCACTACAATGACAATCTGCCATAGCGCAGGGACAACGGCAGACACAAGAAACTGTGCGTAGTTGGTATTTTTATTAAACAGAGGCGTTATCTGAGTTCGAACCGCTACCGCTTTGCCTAATGCACTTTTGGTGGTTGTATTGCCTGATGTTAACGATTTAACCACATCAAGTTGGGCGTTGAATGTACCTTGGGCTTGAAGTATTGCTGAGTTCACTAATTTACCAATCAAGATGTATTGGCTGTTATAAAAAACAGAAACTTGTGGCGGTGTACCACGGTATATGTCTTTAGTGAAGTTGCTAGGGATAATCACATAGCCGTAAATATCCCCAGAAATTAAGGCAGTTTTAGCTTGGTTTATATCGGCGTAATTGTCGTGAATTGCAAGGCTTGAAGTCGCATCAAATTCACGAGACAAAGTTCGAGAAAGTTGACTGTGTTCCAGATCGACAATGCCAATAGGTAGGTCGCGAGCGATACCCTGCGAGAAAATCCACCAGATAGAAAGTGCTAAGAGCAATGGCACCCATGTTAGGCAAGAAAGTAGCCATTTATCATGTCGAACTATCTGCCATTGGGTACTAACACGCGTCGTTGTTGTCATATTTTTCACAAAACATTTTTTCCACAAAACATACTTTCCACAAACCGGTAGCATACAAAGATTACAGCTCAACAACTAAACTCATGCCCATGCGAAGCGACTGAGTTTGATCAATTGGGCGGGCTTCTACTTCGAACGTTCGTAGGTCGAAGCCTTGTGCTGAATCTGTTGAGCGCCAAGTGGCAAAATCACCCATAACAGCAACATGAGACACTTCAAACTCTAAGGTATCATCAAGGGCAGGAAGGTAAGCTTGAAAGCGAGTCCCTTTTTGGAATGATTTAAGTTGATCTTCACGTACATTTAAAACGGCCCAAGAGTCTTTAGTATCAATAACGGTTACAACAGGGAAGCCTTGTGGAGCAAGTTCACCACTGTTAAGCAGTACTTGTGACACTTCACCGTTGAACCAACTCTCGATTTTTGTATCCGCAGCATACGCTTCCACTTCTGCAACAGCGCCCGCTGCCATTACCGCTTTTTGTTCAGCAGCCAGTTTACTCTCATCACGTAAACCTTCTTTGGTCAGTTGGTACATCTGGAACGCTGCACTTTCGGTGTATTTAGCCGCTTGCCACTGGGTTTTGGCTTCATCTCGTTTCTGTTCAGCAACCACGCCATCGTTATATAGGTTGTTCACACGTTGGTAGGTTTTTTCCATCAAGTTTGCCGCAGCTTTGGCTTTTTGCCATTGGTCTTTAGCGGCTTGAATTTGCTGTGTTCGAGCGCCTTTCTCCGCTTCTTTTGCCATTGCGCCAGCCGCTTTTTGTCCAGCAATAGCTTGCTCTAATTTAGCCGCAATTTCTGGGCTATGAAGAGTGAAGATAAGCTGACCTTTTTCAACCATGTCACCTTTGCGCACGAGAACCTGATCAATTCGCCCCGGTACTTTCGAGGAAATACTGTATTGTTGCGCCTCGATTTGGCCTTGCAAGCGAATCGGTTGAGGTTGATAAGCGTGATAGAAACTACTTCCTACCCAGCCAACGACACCAATTGCAAAAATAGAGATAAGTGCTGGCTTTAGTCGTTTCATGATGGATCCTTTTGTGTTGCATTGTCAGTCGTTGATGCAGAATACTGGTATTGAGGGAAAGCGTTCATTTCACTGCTTAAAGCCAGCAGTTTATTGAGTGAGATTAAATATTGAAAACGTGCAACGGATTGTTGAGTTTTAATGCTGGCTAAGTAGAGTTGTGCGTCAACTACTTCTAATGAGTTAGCCAAACCTTGCGTAAAGGCTTTGCTGCGAAGGCGAAGGTTTTCATCGGCAAGTTTTAAACTTGAATTCAATCCACTGACTTCTTCAACGGATTGTTCTGCTTCTAAATAGGTTTTCTCTACTAGCACGCTTAAGTCTTGTTTGGCTTGTGCTTTTAAATACTTCACCTGAGATACAGCACTATGGGCCGCTTTAATATTTTCCGAACGCCCAGAAGTTTCAATAAGCGGAATATTAACCCCAACGCCAACTAGCCAATCAGGTTTCATCTGGCTTGCGAGTGAATCGTCTTCATGCAGACTGTAATCACCAAATAGGAAAACTTCAGGGTAATATTTGCCTTTTTCAGCGGCGATAAGGCTACTGGCTTGTTTTTGTTTAGCGTCTAAAATAGCGAGGCCAGGGTAGGTATTCAGTGTTTGATCAATGAAAGCGCTGAGCGGCGGTAGATTGTCATTGGTAAACAGAATATCACTTGGTTCTACTTGTGCATCTTGGCTAAGAATTTGAGTGAGAGCCGACTGAGCAATATCAAGGTTACGCTGGGCTTTCTTTCTATCTACGATCGCTTTATCAAGAGAAGCTTCTGCTTGAAGTCGTTCAACATGCGCGATTTGCCCTTGTTGCTCCATTTTTATTGCAAAATCTCGGTGCTGCGTTAACCCCGTTTCTACACTTTTACGTGTCTCTAATACGTCTTGGGCCAGCAATACGGAGAAGTAATATTTGCTTAAGTCTTCGTAACGAGCTTGAACTTCCATCGCCAATTGACTTTTCGCTTCATCCGATTGACCTTCCGCTGCGTTTTGAGCCGCAGTAATTCGACCACCTGTAAAGATAGGCCAGATAGCTCGAATTGATGAACTGAAAATGTCACGTTCGGTAATGGTCGACGTTGTACTGAGTAGAGCATTTGCAATAGCATTTTCAAAGGGAGGAAGTGGTGGTAAAACCGCACCTGTACTATCGAGCAGTTGCTGTCCAGAAACGGTCACATCGGTATCAAGGCGAATGTATTTCGCACCAAGAGTTACTGAAGGTAAGTTCAGGTCATCCTTCGCGCTTTGTAAATGTTGGTAGCGTTCGACGTTAGCTCGTTGTGCAGCTAAAGAGTTGTTGCTTTGCTGCAAAATTTGCCAAGCATCTTGGAATGAGATTGGTGCCGCATAGGGTTGGAAAGAGAGGGCGCTAGAGAGCAAACCTAATAGCGCAGATGCGTATTTAACCTTCATGACAGCCTTGAAATTAAAATTAGAGTAATAGCTCTAATTGTATCATAAAACGATTGATTTGTCTCGAAGTGATGATCAAGTTGAATATATTAGAACTAATTGAAAGCAGAACTGTGAGCCAGAATTTATTGTGATGCAATAAAAAAGAGTACGAACAATATCGTACTCTTCCTTAAGGTTGAGTATAGATGAATCAGCCCGACGTGCTGTTAAAACAAAGCTTAGTCAAATGCAGGACAATGGTGATCGGCTCGCCATTCAAGTTGTCGTGAACCTTGCATGGTGTTCAGCAGATCTCGACCAGACATTTGAGGAAAAGCAAGTAGTACATGCAAATCACTTGGTGAGCTTGCGTTTTTTTCATACGCACGAACGTGTGTGAAAGTAGCTTGTACATTATTTAACAGCATCGCCTTAGTTAGGCAGATTCCAAAACAGTCTCGTTGCATTGTTTTATTCCTTTTAACAATGTTAGAACGTTATGATTATTGTACTATTTTGAATAGACATCCTGATTACGTAGGTAAGTATTCATGATGGAGGCTTGGTTCCTCTCTGCTATTTGCCTTACCACAGGGCAATTCCATTGCGTATTATTTATCCACTGAAATAAGTATATGCGTATTGATCTAAAAATAGATAAAAAAGAGCTAAAATTTACATGATCTAGATCAATTAAATGGCTTATTGATATGCATCTGATAGCGACAGCTTACAGAAGGTTCGGAAAGAATAGTTAGGCATTATATAAAGCAGACTAAGTTTGAATTTATGTGTTACTGAAGAGGTAAAGATAAAAGCCCTCTGTTCACAGTTATTTATACCATCACAAGCCTTGTTGTTGCTTAAATGTTAAATTAGATCCGTTGTAGTGTTTGAATTTTTAATGGGGTGCATTCATGAAGTGGAGGCAAATCAGTTTTCGAAAACGAATGCTGATCATCATGACGTTATCGGGCTTAATTGAACTGCTGATTTTATCGGCGGCGGGCTTTGCCTATATTAAGCACTCTCAAGAGAAAGAGATAGGTTTAAAAGCGTTGGGTGTGGCCTCGTTTTTAGCAAAGTCGGATGCGGTCGTGAATCTGATCGAAACGCGAGATTTTCGTGCAATGAATAGTGCCGATGTACAAGACCGATACCGAAAACTAACGGAAATGATCGGGGCCGCGTTTATTGTGATTGGCGACGACGAAGGCGTTCGTCTGGTTCACCCTGTTGATCATCGTCTAGGTAAGCCAATGAAAGGCGGGGATAACGCTCGGGCTTTAATTCACGGCGAAGCTTATGTTTCTATTGCTCAGGGATCTCTTGGGCGCTCGGTTCGTGGGAAAGCAGCGATATTCAATCGCGATGGTGATGTGATAGGGGTGGTTTCCGTTGGTTATCTACTCGACACATTACAAGACAAAATCGAACCTTACCTCGCTTTTCTGATCTTAATGGCACTTCTAGTCGTTGCCGCAAACGCATTGCTTTCAAGTTATGCTTCACGCCGATTTCAAAAAGCCATTTTAGGTTTTGAGCCCGAAGAGATTGGCCGTTTATATGTGGAGCTGGACGTTACCATGAGTACAATCAAAGAGGGGATCATCAGTATTGATTCAAATGGCATACTGCGCTCAATCAACAAAAGTGCCTGCCAGATTTTAGATATCGACAGGAAATCCTCGCTTAATCAGC
The DNA here is from genome assembly GCF_005146325.1 of Vibrio genomosp. F6. Classification (NCBI taxonomy): domain Bacteria; kingdom Pseudomonadati; phylum Pseudomonadota; class Gammaproteobacteria; order Vibrionales; family Vibrionaceae; genus Vibrio; species Vibrio genomosp. F6. The sequence continues at coordinate 323,631 of NZ_SYUT01000010.1, forward strand.
CATTAACGAAAGTGTTGCCTGACAGTGACTTGAATAAATTACTCAAATCTGGTGAACACGATCATGATATTGAACTGTATCTAAAACAGAAACGCTTAATTGCAAACCGTAGCCCGATAGTTGTAGAAGGAAAAGTGGTTGGTGCGGTGTCGAGTTTTCGTTTACGAGATGAGATAAATGAACTGACAGAGCAACTCTCCCAAACCAAAGAGTATGCGGATTTATTGCGTTCCCAGACCCATGAACATCAAAATAAACTGAATACTATCAGTGGATTAGTTCAGATGGGGGAATTAGATGCTGTACAAAATTTAATTGGACAAGAAACAGAGCATTATCAAGCATTGATTGAGTTCTTGCGTGAAACAATTAAAGACCCATTGATTGCTGGGATGTTGCTGGGAAAAACAGAACGGGCACGAGAATTAGGCTTAGTGCTAAAAGTTGAAGAAGGCTCCAGGCTTGAAGTCATGCCAACTTGGCTAAACTCCGATGATGTCGTTACGGTATTAGGAAACCTCATTGATAATGCGTTCGATGCGACCATGAGTGTGATTAACAGTGATCAACATGTATCCCCTGATAGGAGGGTCATCGAGGTTTCTTTAAGTGATTTTGGAAATGAAATTATTCTAGAAGTGGATGACCAAGGCTGTGGTTTGCCCCACGATTTAGATACCACAACACTGACGAATAAAGGGGTTTCAAGCAAAGCTAAACACAACCGAGGTGTGGGCTTGTATTTAGTGAAGACGCTGGCAGACCGATATCACGGACAGCTAGAAATGACGAGTGACAAGGAGTACGGAACGAGAATGACGGTCTATCTACCGAAGGAGTCTCAGCTATGATCTCACCCACTAAAGTGATGATTATTGAAGATGATGTTGCGATTGCTGAGCTGCATCACCGCTATTTACTTCAAATGGGTGGCTTTGATGTTGTAGGCATTGCGACGACTCAATCTGAAGCTGAAATGCAACTTGAAGTATTGAAGCCTGATTTAGTGATTTTGGATGTTTATCTTCCTGACGGAAATGGCCTCGATATTTTACAAAAAGTGCGCGGTAATAATCAGCACTGTGATGTTATTTTGATTACTGCTGCTCGTGATGTCGACACACTACAACAGGCGATGCGTGGTGGTGTGGTCGATTATTTGCTTAAGCCTGTGATCTTTTCTCGGTTGGAGGTGGCGCTTAAAAAGTACCAATCTCAACAAACAGAGCTGGATAATGTGGCCGATTTTAACCAAGGTTTGGTTGATAAAATGCTTCAAGCGAATGCCAATGTAGAATCGAGCCATCAACGCTTACCGAAGGGTATTGATAGTGTGACACTCGATAAAATTCGCAACTTATTTCAAGAACCTGTTAGCTTAACGGCGGATGAAGCTGGTGATCAAATAGGGGCAAGTCGAACCACCGCAAGACGCTATCTTGAGTACTTGATCAGTTCCGGAGAATTAGAAGCGGATTTGAACTATGGAAGTGTAGGTAGACCTGAGCGGTGTTATTGTCGAGTCGTTCGTTAGCTAGATCACCATCATGGGCTTGACACTCTAAAGAGATGAACTAATGTTTATGTAACGTTGTACGGTCTGCAACGTAAGGCTTAGGATAATAATAAAAGGGCGTAAATATGGAGTTACTCGAATGTCAGTTGCAACTGAATGATGACAGTTTATATGTGTTTGATTCAGTAGAAAAATCGCTAGCGTATGTAGATAATAACCCGTTAGATAATTTCCACTCTGCTAGTCTAAAAGTGGTTAAGAACGGTCAACAGTACAGTTTTAATGCTCATAGCAGTGAAGATATGATGGAGAGTCTATTCAATCTTTAGTGCTATTTGATGATTTTCCGCAAAAAAGAAGGATCTCATTGAGATCCTTCTTTTTATTGTTATCTACGAGCACGAGAGCCTAATTGTTGTTAGATGACGGCTGTTCAGGTTTTGTTGCGGTTGTGTTCGCTCTTAATCGATTGATTAATGTCATTACCACTGGGCTGGCAAGAACTAGAACAGCAATAACGGTGAAAGTGAGGGTAATTGGTCTCTCCCACAAGAAACTTAATTCACCATCGGCAATCATTAAAGCACGGCGTAAGTTCTCTTCCATTAACCCTCCTAAAATGAACCCAAGTAATAATGGTGCGAGAGGGAAATTGGCTAACCTTAAAGCGATGGCCGCCATGGCAATGAATAACATGATGAACACGTCCATGGTATTAAATGAAACCAAATAGACACCAGTAATAGAGAAGAACAGAATCATTGGAAGCAGTACTGTTCTTGGTACCGCTAATAATTTCGAGATATACGGGATAAGCGGCAGATTCAGAATCACGAGTACAATGTTACCAAAGTACATAGAGATGATGACTGACCAAAATACATCTGGGTGATCAACAAATAGACGTGGTCCGGGCTGAATACCATAGGCGATAAGCGCCCCAAGCATAATGGCAGTCGTTCCTGAACCAGGGATCCCTAGTGTTAATAGCGGAACAAATGAACCACTTGATGCGGCATTGTTAGCCGATTCTGGTGCGACTAAACCGCGAATACTGCCTTTACCGAACTCTTTCTGCTTCTCTTTCGGAGCAAGGCTTCGTTCCATTCCGTAACTTAAGAAGGCTGCTATTGTGGCTCCTGCGCCAGGTAATACACCAGTAAAGAAGCCAAGAATAGAAGAACGAATCGAGACAGGTGCCACTTCTTTAAGTTCTTCTTTGGTGACTTTCATACTACCGATATCGGCCATTTTGTTTTTTTCTTCGCCACTGGTATCTTTCTCTGGATTTAAGATACCCATGAGAGTTTCGCCTAATGCGAAGGTGGCCATTGCAAGCAGTAGAAAACTGAATCCATCCATTAAGTCAGTCAGCCCGAAAGTGAATCGCTCAACCCCGACGCCTTTATCTATCCCGACGGTAGATAACATCAATCCTAATATGGTCATCATCCAAGCTTTGATGACTTGACCGGGCCCGGCAAATGCAGCAACCGCTGATAGGCCGACAAGCATAAGCGCGAAATAGTCTGAAGATTGAAAACTCAGAGAAACCGAGGCTAAAGCAGGAGCGGCAATCAACAGCATAATGGCAGACAGCGTTCCCCCTGTGAAAGAGGAGTAAGCGGCGAGCGCAAGTGCTTTACCCGCTTGGCCTTTCTGTGCCATAGGGTAACCATCAAAAGCGGTGACAACGGTTGATGAACAGCCCGGAGCATTGATTAGAATCGAAGAGGTTGACCCTCCAAATACAGCGCCATAATAAACCCCAGCCATAAGAATCAAGCCAGAAGAGGGCTCTAACCCGTAAGTGATTGGGATCATCAAAGCAATGGCAGATATAGGACCAAGCCCCGGGAGCATACCAATGAAGGTTCCAACAAAACAGCCGATAACGACCATCATGATATTCATGGGCATCACTGCGGTCGATAACCCTTGTAAAATTCCGTCTAACATAATGTGTTCCTACTCATACTTAAAATAAGCCAACTGCGGTTGCTCATTGGCTATCAGTATTACCAAAGGGTGAAGATAAGACCGGGCTCAAGGTAGATGTCTAATCCTTGAGTTAAAAGAAGATAAAACCCGATAACAAATGGGAATGAAGCCCCTAATAGAATCGATTTACGGCGTTCGCCTAGTAGGTAAAACCCTGCGAGTAAGAACAAACTGGTTGCTAATACAAAACCGACGTATGTTAGGCCAAGGCCATATAGCGCCATTAGTGCAAGGAAGGAGAGTAATAGCTTCCAATTGAAGCCAAGGATCGCGCCGCTTTGTTTGTCAGGTTTCCCCATGATAAGAAGAAGGAGTGATAAGCCACTTCCTGCTATCGTGAGCAATATTGGTAATGTTCTTGCGGTGAACGGTTCGTATTCATCGCCTGGAAACAAAGGAATCAGTGTCGTTTGATAGCCATAGCATAGACAGGTAATTAAGAAAATGAGTGCACCAACACGATCTCTGCACAGAAGGTATTCGCGACTAAAAAATTTGGTTGGCAAATCCGACATATCCAACTCCATTTGTGGTTCATAAAAGAAAAAACGTATACAAGCGAGTCAATAAATCACTAACTAAGCGTCATCCGATTGCTGCTAGTCAAACGGGTTCGCAATAAACAAAGGAGTTTGGGTAAACACTTGTATACGTGAAACAGGGTAGGGTCGATAGATTGCCCCAAAGGTTATTGATGTCATCAAGGTGGCATCAATAACCTATATTTCTATATTGATGACCTCAAGAACATTACTTCAAGAAGCCGAGTTCGCGCATCAATGTACCCATCTGCTTCTCTTGCTGCTCTAAGAATGTGTAGAAGTCTTTGTCTGCTTTGTAGTTGTCGATCCACCCATTTCGGTCTCGAACCACTGCCCATTCATCGGTTTTGTACATTTTCGATAACGCTTGGTTCCATTCATCTATTTTTGCTTGGCTGGTGCCGGGAGCGGCGAAGAATCCACGCCAGTTCGCAAATACCGTTTCATTGCCATACTCAACGAGAGTTGGAATGTCTGGCGCGGCTGCAAGTCGTTTCGGAGCGGTAACGGCTAAGATTTTCACTTGGCCTGATTTAGACATTTCAAGCACTTCACCTAAACCCGTAGACAGAAGTTGAGTTTCACCAGAGAGGAGTGCAGCCATTGCCTTGCCGCCAGCATCGTAGGCAATATAACGAACTTTCTTAGCATCGAAACCTTCACCTTTAAACGCGGCGGCTACGACAAGATGATCCATACTGCCGCGAGCTGATCCTCCGGCAATTTTTACTTTACGTGGGTTGGCTTTGAAATCGGCCACCACCTCTTCCCAAGAGTTGTATTTAGAATCAGTCGAAGTCACGATTGCTCCGTAATCGGCAATAGTGGCGGCAACTGGAGTAAGGTCTCTGAATGATTGTGGGAAAATACCAGTAAGAGAGCGCACAACAATAGGTGTCGAGTTCACCATCAAAGTATCTTCTTGACGTTTGGCGGTTTCAATTAAGTGTGCGATTGCTTTACCGCCACCACCGCCAGATAGGTTTTGAAAGGAGACATTTTCAACGATATCGGACTTTACGAGTACATCACCAGTACCACGAGCCGTCATATCCCAACCGCCACCCGCTCCGCCAGGGATTAAGAAATGTATTTTTTCTACGTCTGCTGCAAGAGCACTGAAAGATAAGCTTGCGGTGATTATCGTTGCCGCTAGAGTCGGTTTTAATACCTTAAACATGTTTCACGTTCCTTATGTCGGCGCATTGAATTTGAATCAATCCATGCTTTTTATAATATGTTCACCACAAGAAAGAGCCATTCGATGTGGATAGAGTAAAGTTAATGGCTTGTTATGAAATTGTCGTTATAACGATGATAAAAAGAATAAAGGGCATAAAGGGAGTTTTGGTCATAAAGTTCATGAGTTGCTGATAATAATAATTTGCGAGCAGTAACATAAAGTTACGGATTATTTGCGTGGATTCTCACAAATAAGAGAATCACTGTTGCATATGTGTTATGTTGCTATTAGTTGTGTTGCCAATTTGGATACTATTAAGCAAGGATTGCAAATAATGGGCTCAAGAAAGGTAGGAAACAAAAGAATAACCATCCGAGTGACCGTCGTTGGGATGTTTTTAATCGCAACACTGATAACTGCACTCATCGCGATTAGTTTACAGTACCGTTTTAGTAAGCAGATGGCAGCAGAAAACGCAGTCACAGAATATCGGGGTGTCTCTGAGCAGATCAGCAGTTACATCAAAAGATTAGATAGAGAAGCGACTTATACGGCAGAACTGCTCGGTAAGATCATGAACGAATCTGAATATAATCAGTCGTTCGAAAAGACACGGTCTATTTTTGCGCAGGCAATGAATAAAAACCCTCTGTTCTATAGCCTCTATGTCGGGTATGACAACGAGAATTTTTATCAGCTAATAAACTTAAATTCCGCTCCGATCGTTCGAGAACGAATCCGCGCAATTTCAAGTGATCGCTGGGTTCTAATTAAAATCTCTAATATTGGTAACCAACGAATAAAAGAGACGCTTTATTATGACGCCAATTTCAACATAAGGCATACAAAATCCGAAAAGAGTAATTACTATCCTACTCAAAGACCATGGTACTCCGCCCAAGGAAAAACAGAGGTAGATAAAACCTTACCTTATCTTTTTCAGCATCTAAAAATACCAGGGCAGACTTACTCAATTGGTATCCCTGAATCGAAAGCGGTACTGGGGATTGATATCGTTCTATCATCGGTAGAGTCTGAACTGGCAAAGTCTTCAATAGTAAAACGTAATTCTCAGCATTTGACTGAGGGTGAATTGGTCAATGAACGTGATTCATCGACAATACTAGAAGCTTATATCTATCGTAAAAATGGAGAGGTAATCGCTTCTAATCAATCCTCTTCTCAGCACGTTATTTTGCCACCATCCAAAATATTACCTCTCACCGCGAAACAGCAATCCATTATCGCGGACGCACGTTCATTCAAAGTATCTAATCAAAATGATTGGGCACCTATGGATTTTTCATTGGCAGGCCAGCCACAAGGGTACAGCGTGGATACTTTGGGGCTAGTGTCTGAAATGACAGGGTTAAGGTTTGAATTCATAAACGGTTTTTCATGGAATGAACTGCTTGCTAAGTATCAAAGCAATGAGCTGGATATGCTGCATTCCCTTCAAAATAATAAAATGAATCAAACATTGGGTGTCTTTAGCCAACCGATGTATGAGCTGTCATTTGGAATTGTCACTAACACTGGAGTGGATGATATAAAAACGCTCACAGAGTTGAATGGAAAGCGATTAGCAATTTTAGACGGTTGGTCTGTTATTCCACAAATAAAGAAACAATTTCCTTCCATCCAATTACAAGTTTATCCAAGTGTTCGACAAGCGATTGAAGCCGTAAAAAGTGGTGATGCCGACGCTGTTATTGATTCCCAAGTAATTTTATCGCAAGTGACTCAGCAGTATTTCATCGAAGAGCTACAGGCTCACAATAATATCGTGGAGTTTCAGTATGGCTTCTCTGATGAGTTTCATTTAGTGATGAAAGAGCCGGACCATGAAATTGTGAATATCATCAATCAGGCTCTTGCGAATATCACTCCGGAACAGAAGGAAGCATTAAAGCTGAAATGGTTAAGCGGGCCTGAAACGAGATCATCAAAGCAATCAGATCTTGTTGTGCCTTATGCTGAGCTTATGGAAATAGCCGATCAACCAACACAGCAGCATAAGTTAGTTTTGAAAGATATTGCTGGTGAAAGTAAATATATTTTTGTGAGTGATGTTGGTGTTGATGTGGGCTCTGAAGAGTACTTTGCGGTAGTGATCCCACAGACGGTTATTTATTCGGTAGCCAAAAGTAAGGTTGTTACTTCCGTTTTGTTAACGGCGGGATTTTTATCTCTCTTTCTACCGCTGTCGTGGTTTTTTGGTTCACCCATCGTCAAACCGATTGCGCGGCTTCGAGAGCAGAGTGCCAAAATTAAGAATCGTCAATATGATGATGTGCAGCTTGTGGAAACTCAAGTCAAAGAGTTGTGGGAGTTGTCCGTTTCGATTAAAGAGATGTCGTGTGAACTTAAACGACATGAGGAGGCTCAAGAAGAGTTCGTCGAATCTTTCATCCGCCTCATCGCACAAGCGATCGATGACAAGTCACCTTATACCGCAGGACACTGTAATCGAGTGCCTGAACTTGGAATTATGCTCTCGGAAGCGGCTGAAAAGTCAGAGTCTGGCCCATTTAAGAGCTTTGCGTTTGCGAATGATGATGAACGACGAGAATTTAGAATTGCTGCTTGGTTGCATGACTGCGGTAAAATCACCACTCCCGAACATATCGTAGACAAAGGCACTAAGTTAGAAGCGAGTTATAATCGAATTCATGAAGTAAGAATGCGATTTGAAGTGCTATGGCGGGACGCTGAAATTGAAACCTTAAAACAATTGGCGTTGGAACCACATAATCATGAAATTTTGATGCAGAAATTGAAGCGAGATCAGCAGCTGTTGGTGGATGATTTTGCGTTTGTAGCATCAGCCAATGTGGGTTCAGAGTTTATGAATGATGAGAGCATCGAACGTATTCATGATTTAGCAAGTAAGACTTGGACTCGCTATTTTGATGATCGCCTAGGATTATCACCCATCGAAGAGCTAGCCTGTGAAGGTGAAGCGAGCCCGCTCCCTGTGACCGAAACTCTGCTTGCCGATAAAGCGGAACACATTATCAAGCGTAGCCAGAATGTAGAATTTGATCCACAGTTCAATATAAAAATGGATGTGCCTGAACATCAATACAACTTGGGTGAGATCTACAATTTGACCGTAAAAAGGGGCACTTTAACCGCTGAAGACAGATTTAAGATAAATGAGCATATGATCAGCACAATTAAAATGCTGGAGAATCTGCCATTCCCTCCAGAACTTGCTCGTGTGCCTCGTTATGCTTCAACGCACCATGAGACGTTAAAAGGAACAGGGTATCCAAGAAGACTCACGGGCGACCAGTTATCTGTGCCTGAACGTATTTTGGTTATCGCGGATATATTTGAAGCATTAACCGCAGCAGACAGGCCATATAAAAAGGCGAAACCAATCAGCGTTGCCGTCAATATTATGTATAAGATGGCTCTTGATGATCACTTAGATATTGAGCTATTCAGGCTGTTTCTTGCTAGTGGTACTTACCTTCGTTATGCGAAAGAGTATTTACGACCAGAACAAATTGATCACGTTGATATCAGCCAATATTTGGATGATGAGTTAGCCGCATAGCAATTTTGTTCAATATTTATGGATACATTCAGCCTAGGCTGTCGGTACCACACATTCACTGAATTTAATTATGTTCACTGTTTTTATTTCAATGGCGCTTTTTGCCTTAGTGGGTTCCATTTCTCCGGGCCCAGTTAATGTCATTGCAACTAGTACGGCTGCTAATTATGGGATCAAACGAGCCATGCCTTATGTCATGGGCGCGACGATCTCATACACTTTAATTGTATTTCTTGCTGGCATTTTACTTGAAAGTTTAACGACGTTTGTTCCTCAAATTTCTGGAGGAATGCGTATTGTCGGTGGGCTATTTCTGATCTATATGGCAATTAAAATCGCGACGGCTGAACCTAACGTAGGAAGTAAAGAAGAGAGGCTGTCTGCACCTAGCTTATTTGATGGCGCAATCTCTCAGGGAGTAAACCCGAAGGCGTGGATGGTATCGATGTCAGGGGTCAGCTTATATGTGATTGGTCAGGGAAGCAGTGGCTATTATCTATCAATATTTTGCCTGTTCTCTTTTGTGATTTGCTTTATTGGGGTATCAATATGGGCGGTTGCCGGGAGTGTAATAGGACATTATTTGCAATCACAACGTAGACAGGTGATATTTAATTTGATTATGGCTATGTTGCTTATTGGTTCGGTTCTATCCATGTGGCTTGCCGATTAAGAGCAGGGCTGTTAAAAAAGCACTTTGAAATAGCATGATTTTACCAAGGAGGGTGAGTTGTGAAACAAGATAATTCCGTATTCTTTAAGCGAAGCGACTTGCTGCCCTTTGTTGAGATGCGAAAAGCGACCCGGTCAACGGCTTGTTATCATCAACATTCACATGATGAGTTTTCGTTTGGGATCATTGATCAGGGAAACGCATTATATAGAAACCGACAGACAAACCATTCGATCAGTCAAGGGGACACCGTCACCATTAATCCGAGTGATGTGCACAGTTGTAACCCAGCGAAGGGAAAGTGGTCGTATAGAATGCTGTTCATTGACGCCCATTGGATGGGGGAGATTCAATCTCAGCTGTTCAATCATAACCGCATTGATTATCACCCTTTTGAGCGTCAATATGAAACATCAGAACTTTTTTATCAGAGTTTTAATCACCTGTTTCAATCATTGAACCAAAATCATGAGCCGTTAACGTGTGAAGTGCAGTTAGTCGACTTTTTAGAACTATGCTTCAACGCACAAAATTCAATGGATAGTCGGCAACAGAACCAAACCTATCGCCCTTGCTCTAATATGCGCCGTATAAAAGAGATGATCCTAGATCAAATCGGTGAACAATTAAGTTTAGAAGCGTTAGTTTCTGAAGTTGGTATCAGTCAATATCATCTTATTCGTCGTTTTAGGCACTACTTTGGTATGTCACCCCATGCGTACTTGTTGGATGCTCGAATTAAAAAATCCAAACAAATGTTACGAACAGGTTGTAAAATTGTCGACATATCAAATAGTCTTGGATTTTCAGATCAAGCTCATTTTCAGCGTAACTTTAAAAAAAGAATTGCTGTTACACCAAAGCGTTACCAGTCATATTTCCTTTAATACTCTAATGTCCCCTAAAATTCACCCTTCTAGACCTTAGTCTAAATTGTCGACAATTCACTTGATTGTCGACACTTTGATCGTCTATTTTATATTCAAGTTAACAAATTGTTGACAACTTATCTCGCAGACGAGTGATGAATATGAACATAGCAATGCAGCCAAAAATCAAAGCAACAAGTAAAGAGAATACTAAGTCTGAAAATCTGACTGAATACTTGATTGATGCCATCGTTGAAGGTGATATTGCACCCGGCAGTAAAATCTCTGAACCTGAACTGGCTAAACGATTTGAGGTAAGCCGCGGCCCATTACGAGAAGCAATCATGCGTGTCGAAGGGCTAGGCTTGATTGAACGAATTCCTCACATTGGCGCACGTGTCATCAGCTTTTCTACTGAACACCTGTTAGAGCTTTATTCTGTACGAGAAGCACTTGAAGGTATGGCGGCACGATTGGCTGCTCGCCATATTACGGCAGAAGAAATACGTAGTTTAGAAGCCGTACTGTCGACACATTCAGAACATATCGATCAAGTTGAAGGGGCGTCTTACTTTCATCAACATGGTGACTTTGATTTCCATTATCAAATTATTAAAGCGAGCCGCAATAAAAAGCTAGTGTCATTGCTGTGCGACGAGCTATATCACCTCCTGCGTATGTACCGCTACCAATCACCCCGATCTCATTCACGGCCAGAAGAGGCGCTGGATGAGCACAAATATATTCTTCAAGCGATAACAAACCGAGATGAAGAGTTAGCCGAAATGCTAATGAGAAGACACATCTCAGGCAGCCGTCGTTTGATAGAGCAGCAGTTAGACAATGAACAGGGAGAAGAAAAATGAGCTTAAGTCCAGGCGCTAAATTTCGACAGGCAGTAGAGCAAAACGAGCCATTGCAGATTGTCGGAACCGTGAATCCGTATTGTGCAATGATGGCGAAAAATGTGGGTCATCAAGCGATTTATCTATCCGGTGGGGGAATCGCCAATGCTTCATACGGATTACCTGATTTGGGTATTACAACATTGAATGATGTGCTGGTGGATGTAGAGCGCATTACTAACGCATGTGATTTGCCGCTGCTGGTGGATATCGATACTGGGTTTGGGGGCGCATTTAATATTGCTCGTACTGTCAAAGCGATGGAAAAAGCAGGCGCAGCGGCCATTCATATGGAAGATCAGGTTGCTCAGAAGCGTTGTGGCCATCGCCCAAATAAAGCCATTGTCAGCAAACAAGAGATGGTTGACCGAGTTAAGGCGGCAGCGGACGCAAGAGTGAATCCAGAATTTGTGATTATGGCGCGAACTGATGCGCTTGCCGTTGAAGGTATTGATAGTGCGATTGAACGAGCGATTGCTTGTGTTCACGCTGGTGCCGACATGATCTTCCCTGAAGCGATGACTACTTTAGAGCAGTATGAGGTTTTCTCTCAAGCTCTGAAATCAGCGTGTGGCAAACATGTCCCAATTCTTGCCAATATCACTGAGTTCGGGCAAACCCCTCTCTACGGATGCGACGACTTGGCGAAGTCGAATGTCGATATGGTCCTTTATCCGTTAAGTGCGTTTAGGGCGATGAATAAAGCCGCTGAAATGGTTTACTCACACTTACTTGAGGTCGGTAATCAAGAGGCACTATTAGACTCAATGCAGACTCGAAAAGAGCTATACCAACACCTTAACTATCATGATTATGAAGACAAATTAGATAAGCTTTTTAACGAGCAATCTGATGTGTAATTAACGAATTCGTCAATATTAACTTAATCCAATAACGTAAGAAGTGTGGTCTCAGAGACTGAAAATAGCCCTTAACTATTGGTCGATATCAACCAGTACATTCGTTAGGAAGTCGATGTATTGGGTTCACTATCACGCACTATAAGATGCCGTGATAAGCACCATAGTATAGAAAAAGGCTGAGATCCCGCTGAAAAGGAGTTCACAATGTCAGCAACAACAATCGATAAAAAACCAGCAATTGGTGGTGCAGGATTGCGCGGCCAAAGCGCAGGAACCACGTCATTATGTACCGTAGGGAAGTCAGGAACAGGGCTGACTTATCGTGGCTATGACATTACCGACTTAGCCAATAACGCACAATTTGAAGAAGTCGCTCATCTATTATTGAGAGGCCACCTACCGAATCAGACCGAATTGGATCTCTACAAATCTCGATTAGTCAGTTTACGAGGTTTGCCGCAAGAATTGAAAGCCGCCTTGGAGCTGATCCCAGCGGATGCGCACCCTATGGATGTGATGCGAACGGGTTGTTCAATGCTAGGTAACTTAGAGCAGGAACAAGATTTTTCTGAGCAAGAACAAGCGACGGAACGCATGTTGGCTCTATTTCCAGCCATGATCTGCTACTGGTATCGTTTTAGCCATGATGGTGTGCGCATCGATACAGAAGATCAAAGTGAAACATGCACAGGTGGCTATTTCTTAAAAATGCTGACCGATAAAGCACCCACTGAATTGCACAAAAAAGTGATGCATTGTTCGTTGATTTTATACGCAGAGCACGAATTCAATGCCTCAACATTTGCTGGCAGAGTCTGCGCTTCAACACTCTCAGATATTCATTCGTGTGTGACGGCAGCAATAGGAACCTTACGTGGTCCATTGCATGGCGGAGCAAACGAAGCAGCAATGGCGATGATCGAGAATTGGAAAACGGCGGAAGAGGCAGAATCTAAAATCCTTACGATGCTAGAAAACAAAGACAAAATCATGGGCTTCGGACATGCCGTCTATCGTGAAAGTGACCCACGAAATGCACTCATAAAACGCTGGTCAAAAGAGTTGTCGACTGCTGTTGGTGATACACATCTTTATGCGGTTTCTGAGCGCGTAGAAGCCGTGATGAAACGCGAAAAAGGACTGTTTTGTAATGCCGATTTCTTCCACGCTTCCGCTTATCACTTCTTGGATATTCCGACCAAACTATTCACTCCGATTTTTGTTATGAGTCGTTTAACTGGCTGGGCTGCACACATTTACGAGCAGCGAGCGAACAACCGAATTATTCGCCCAAGTGCTGATTACGATGGCCCTGAGCATCAAGATTGGTTGCCAATTGAACTGCGTGACTAACGATAACAATAAAATGCATGGATGGATCTATGAGTGATGTAAATATGAACAGCCAATATCGGAAAAAACTAGCGGGTACTTCAGTTGAATATTTTGATACCCGTGAAGCGGTGAATAGCATAGCAGCAGGCGCGTATGACTCTTTGCCTTATACATCAAGAGTGCTTGCCGAGAATTTAGTAAGACGTTGCGATCCGAGCTCATTAACTGACTCACTAAAACAGATTATTGAGCGTAAAAGTGAATTGGATTTTCCTTGGTATCCTGCGCGAGTAGTGTGCCATGACATCCTTGGTCAGACGGCATTAGTCGATTTGGCTGGTCTACGGGATGCCATTGCGGATCAAGGCGGCGATCCCGCGAAGGTTAACCCAGTTGTTGAAACACAATTGATCGTCGATCACTCATTAGCGGTTGAGCACGCAGGCTTTGATAGTGAATCATTTGAAAAGAATCGAGCGATAGAAGATCGTCGAAACGAAGATCGATTCCATTTTATTGAATGGTGTAAAACCGCATTTAAAAATGTAAGTGTCATTCCTGCTGGTAACGGCATCATGCACCAGATTAACTTAGAAAAAATGTCGCCAGTGGTTCAAGTGAAACAAGGTGTCGCATTTCCTGATACTTGTGTCGGAACGGATAGTCATACTCCTCATGTTGATGCCTTGGGTGTGCTTGCTATTGGTGTGGGGGGGTTGGAAGCGGAAACGGTCATGCTTGGTCGTCCGTCCATGATGCGCTTACCTGATATTGTGGGAGTGAAAATAACAGGCCAGCGCCAAGCCGGAATTACTGCGACAGATATTGTATTGGCGATAACGGAGTTTTTAAGAAGTCAGCGAGTGGTGTCGTCATATTTAGAGTTTTTCGGAAGCGGTGTGAAAGATCTCACGATTGGAGATCGAGCCACCATTTCGAACATGACCCCTGAATATGGTGCAACAGCGGGCATGTTCTATATCGATGAACAGACCATCAATTACCTTAAGCTTACAGGGCGAGATGCAGAACAGGTGGCGCTTGTTGAACATTATGCAAAACAAACTGGCTTGTGGGCCGATGACTTAGTTAATGCGGAATATGAACGTGTACTTGAGTTCGATTTGTCTATGGTACAGCGTAACCTTGCTGGGCCATCAAATCCTCATCGCAGGCTTCCTACCGCCGAATTAACAGAGAGAGGGATTGCTGGGGAGTGGCAAGAGCAAGACGGTTCAGACAGTGATAAAACGATGCCTGATGGTGCAGTCATTATTGCGGCTATAACCTCATGCACAAACACCAGTAACCCAAGGAACGTGGTTGCAGCGGCGCTACTGGCGAAAAAAGCGAATCAACTTGGTTTGGTGCGTAAGCCATGGGTGAAAACCTCGTTTGCTCCCGGATCAAAAGTCGCAAAATTGTATTTAGAAGAGGCAGGTTTGTTGCCTGAGCTTGAACAGTTAGGTTTTGGCATTGTTGGGTATGCTTGTACCACATGTAACGGCATGAGTGGTGCGCTAGATCCTGTCATCCAACAAGAAATTATCAATCGCGATCTTTACACGACGGCGGTCTTATCTGGTAACCGAAACTTTGATGGACGAATTCACCCTTACGCAAAACAAGCATTTTTGGCGTCACCACCGCTCGTTGTGGCCTATGCGATTGCAGGTACGATACGTTTTGATATCGAGAAAGATGCTCTGGGTGTCGATCACGAAGGCAACGCGATTTACCTCAATGACTTATGGCCAAGTGACGAAGAAATTGATGCGGTAGTGAAGCAGAGTGTTAAGCCTGAGCAATTCCATCAAGTTTATATCCAAATGTTTAAGCTCGATGATGAAGAGAGTAATAGCAACCCACTATATGATTGGCGACCAATGAGTACTTATATTCGTCGCCCGCCATATTGGGAAGGTGCATTGGCAGGCGTTCGAACCTTATCAGGAATGAGGCCACTTGCCGTACTAGGCGATAACATTACCACCGATCATTTGTCTCCATCAAACGCCATTCTTGCTTCCAGTGCTGCCGGAGAATACCTCACAAAAATGGAAGTGCCAGAGGAAGACTTCAACTCCTATGCGACCCACCGTGGTGATCACTTAACTGCTCAACGCGCAACGTTTGCGAATCCAAAACTGTTCAATGAGATGGTTAAAGAGCAGGGAGAAGTGATGCAAGGTTCGATGACCAGAATAGAGCCTGAAGGCAAAGTCAGCCGAATGTGGGAAGCGATTGAAACTTACATGAATCGTAAACAGCCACTTATCATTGTTGCAGGAGCCGATTATGGCCAAGGCTCATCACGAGATTGGGCGGCAAAAGGCGTTCGGTTAGCTGGCGTTGAGGCGATTGCCGCAGAAGGATTTGAACGAATTCACCGTACTAACTTAGTCGGGATGGGGGTCTTGCCTCTCGAATTCAAGGTTGGGACTAGTCGTCAAAGTCTGCAACTGGATGGTAGTGAGCTCTATGATGTTATTGGTGACATTGAGCCAGGTGTCGATTTAGCCCTAATCATTACCCGCACTAACGGAGAAAGAGTCGAAGTGCCTGTGACATGTCGATTGGATACCGCCGATGAAGTGAGCGTCTACAACGCTGGCGGTGTATTACAACGTTTCGCGCAAGACTTTTTGGCTCAATAGGGAGAAGGTAATGACTGATTCTAATCTTCAACCTCGAATTATGAGCAAGCCTCAAATTAAAGTGCCTGCCACTTATATGCGCGGAGGAACCAGTAAAGGGGTATTTTTCAATTTAAATGACTTACCTGAATCGGCGCAGGTCGCAGGGAAATCGAGAGATAACTTACTACTACGAGTCATTGGAAGCCCTGATCCTTATGCCAAACAGATTGATGGTATGGGGGGCGCAACGTCGAGTACGAGCAAGACGGTGATCGTGTCCAAAAGTGACAGTCTTGACCATGATGTTGATTATCTTTTTGGGCAAGTTTCAATTGATAAAGCCTTTGTTGATTGGGGAGGAAACTGCGGCAATTTGTCTGCGGCAGTTGGTCCATTTGCTATCCATAGTGGGCTTATTGATCCTGATAGCGTTCCAAATGACGGCATAGTCAGTGTTCGGATTTGGCAAGTTAATATAGAGAAAACCATTATTGTGCATGTGCCTATTTGCAATGGCCAAGTTCAGGAAATGGGCGATTTTTCACTTGATGGAGTTACCTTTCCCGCTGCGGAAATTCAAGTCGACTTTATGGATCCAGCGGACAGTAATGGGTCGATGTTCCCCACTGGCAACTTAATTGATGATCTTAATGTTCCAAACGTTGGCGTATTGAACGCAACATTAATTAATGCGGGCATTCCAACCATTTTCATTGATGCTCACTCAATAGGTTATCAAGGCACTGAGTTGCAAGATGATATCAATAATAACCCGGAAGCCTTGGCTATGTTCGAATTGATTCGATCTCATGGTGCTTTGAAAATGGGCCTAATTAATGATATTGAGCAAGCAAAACTAAGCCAGCACACCCCTAAAGTTGCTTTTGTTTCTAAACCTAAAAATCATCAATCGTCGAGTGGAAAACCCATTGCTGAGAAGGATGTAGACGTATTAGTGAGGGCGCTATCTATGGGCAAGCTGCACCATGCCATGATGGGAACCGCAGCGGTTGCTATTGCCTCTGCGGCTTGTGTTCCCGGTACATTGGTGAATTTGGCAGCCGGAGGTGACGTAAAAGAGTCGGTTACGTTTGGTCATCCCTCTGGTTCGTTAAAAGTTGGGGCAAAAGCGAATCAAAAGGCACAAAGTTGGATGGTAGAAAAAGCGGTGATGAGCCGCAGTGCCAGAATTCTCATGGAAGGGTGGGTCAGAGTTCCCGCTGAAACTTGTGAGCTGAACGACAGCGAAATGGCTGATTAGTGG
The DNA here is from genome assembly GCF_005146325.1 of Vibrio genomosp. F6. NCBI lineage: Bacteria > Pseudomonadati > Pseudomonadota > Gammaproteobacteria > Vibrionales > Vibrionaceae > Vibrio > Vibrio genomosp. F6. The sequence continues at coordinate 340,986 of NZ_SYUT01000010.1, forward strand.
CTAGGACAAAATTAGGAGAAGGCATCATGTCTGCTTATTTAAATGAATATCAATTTTCACAAAATGAACCTGAGCAATTTTGGCGACAGCAAGCACAGCAACTTTCATGGTTTGAAGCACCAAAAACGATTTTGCAAAATGATCAAAATGGCATTGAAAGATGGTTTCCCGACGGGGTTTTAAATACATCTTGGTTGGCGTTAGATTACCACAGCGATCAAGGCCGTGGAGAGCAAACCGCAATTATTTATGATTCTCCGGTCACCAACACCAAGAAAAAATACACCTATCTTGAATTAAGAGATCAAGTTGCAAAAGTGGCGGGAATGCTAGCGGAACAAGGTGTGTCGAAAGGCGATCGAGTTATTATCTATATGCCGATGATCCCAGAAGCCGCAATGGCAATGTTAGCGTGTGCGCGACTTGGTGCGATCCACTCGGTGGTGTTCGGTGGGTTTGCCCCAAATGAGTTAGCCGTTCGAATTGAAGATGCTGAACCTAAAGTGATTATGACGGCATCATGCGGAATAGAAGTAAATAAGGTATTGCCATATAAACCACTAGTTGATCAAGCGATTATGGATAGTCGATGGAAGCCTGAAAAAGTGTTCGTTCATCAAAGACCAGAATGTTTGGCGACATTAGATAATGAACGTGATATCGAATGGAACAGTGCCGTTGCCAGTGCGCTTCCACATGCATGCGTGCCTCTACTATCAACCGATCCACTCTATATTCTTTATACTTCAGGAACCACAGGCAAACCAAAAGGCGTGGTTCGTGATAATGGTGGACATGCCGTTGCGATGAAATACTCAATGAGCACAATTTACGATATGCCACAAGATGGTGTTTTCTGGGCGGCATCGGATGTTGGTTGGGTTGTTGGGCACTCCTATATTGTCTACGCTCCCCTTATTCACGGTTGCACGACGGTTTTATTCGAAGGGAAACCTGTGCGAACACCAGATCCAGGTGCATTTTGGCGAGTGTGTGAAGAGTATAATGTTCAAGCATTGTTCTCGGCTCCGACAGCATTTAGGGCCATAAAAAAGGAAGACCCTAATGGCGAATTGTTGGCCCAGTATGACTTATCTAAACTTAAAACCATTTTCATGGCAGGGGAACGTTTAGATCCACCAACATTAGAGTGGGTGATTGAGCAAACCGATAAGCCAGTCATCGATCACTGGTGGCAAACTGAAACTGGGTGGGCGATAGCAGGAAACCCAACAGGATTAGAATTAATGCCAGTTAAACCGGGTTCTGCTACAAAACCTATTCCTGGCTATCAAGTGGCAGTATTGAATGAAATTGGCGACCAATTAGCGGCGAATCAGCAAGGCTTTGTGGCATTAAAACGTCCATTACCTCCTGGTTGTTTACCGACGGTTTGGCGTAATCATGACAGATTTGAATCCGGTTATCTGAGTCAGTTCCCTGGTTACTATGTGTCTGGTGATGGCGGTTATTTAGATGAAGATGGTTACCTATTCATCATGGGTCGAATTGATGATGTCATTAATGTAGCAGGCCACAGGCTTTCAACCGGAGAGATGGAAGAAATTGTCGGAGGTCACCCTGCGGTGGCGGAATGTGCGGTTGTTGGCGTACATGATGATTTGAAAGGGCAAATGCCTCTAGGTTTAGTTGTACTGAAAGATGGCGTTAAAATTGATGATTTAGAATTAGAAGGGGAGCTGGTGGGTAAAGTTCGACATGAAATTGGCCCGGTCGCTTGCTTTAAACATGCTCTTGTCGTCGAACGCTTACCGAAGACTCGATCTGGTAAAATTTTACGTCGAGTGATCCGCCAGATTGCGGATGGTGAAAGTTATACAGTGCCATCGACTATTGATGATCCATCAAGCTTAACTGAAATTGAGCAAGCTCTTCATCACGAGTAGTGTTTTGGTCATCAGTGCTGATTAGCCCCTTCAATTGATATTGAAGGGGTTTTTCGTATGTATGATTGTCGATCTTACAAATAGCAATTCCTAAGTTCGTCAGGTAATCTTCATTCAAACTACTTATATACGTCAATTCATAGGTCATTAATGCACAGTATTGAAATTAGAGCAGCAGTTGTCACGGATCTGGATGATTTGAATGATTTAATGTTTGATTTACATGATCACCATCATCAAGCATGTCCTGAACATTTTAAAACGGCTGAAGATATTGAGCAGGAAAAAAGTATTGCTCGATATCTCGATGACCCAGAATGTGTAGTGTATGTGGCAAAGCAAGGTGATGAAATTATTGGATTTATCACCGGGCATTTTTGTGAATTAGTCTCTACGGTCAGTAAACCTGTTCCAATGGGAAGTGTTGACGAACTGTATGTTGTTCCGAAATTTAGACAATTACAAATAGCGCAGAAATTGTTTGAACATATTGAAGTCATTTTTGAACAATATGGTGTAAAACAGATGTTCGTTGAGGTTTGGGAATTTAACCAATCAGCTCAACATTTTTATCAGAAAATGGGATTCACTCATCATATTCAGTGGATGCGCAAAGCGATAGGTAAATCGACACAGAAGAAAACGTAGAATAGAGATACACTACCACCGCATTACTAATTCAAGGATTTTTATCGTGTCTCAGCGATCGACTCAATGGCTTCATTTTACCCTTCTGTTTAGCATCACCTTTATTTCGATTATGGGCCTCAGCTACTCATTTCCGTCTCATGCTCAAAGCACAGCGCTACCGGATAATATTCGAGGTGCTTTATGCTTAGTTCGGGCTGATGAACAAATTGTTTTAGTCAATGAGAAAATCACAGGTAAGTTTTCTCTTCCTGGCGGTGGGATATCATCACATGAGCCCGCAAGCGTTGCCGCTGAACGTGAAGCATGGGAAGAGACGGGTTTAGTGGTAACGGCAAAGAGCGTCATTGGATACACTGATACGGCGGTTATTTTTGATTGCGTATCTGATTCTGAACTGGTGGCTTATGAGTTCCAGAATCGGGAAGGTGGGTATGTCTTGCCTATTTGGTTTGCTCCACACTATGGCGTAGAGACGAACTCTGCAATGTTGATTGACCCGAATCGAGTGAATGCTTCGCAGTATCGATACCCAGAACAATGGAATGCCATTCGCAAAATATTCGCCATCGCAAGCGAGCAACCGGCATTATATTTAGAAGATTTGATTAATGCTGCTCCGGTCTTTCATCAGCGCGAAATCGAGCTGATCCAAAAAATACAAAATTCAATTTCGTCGCTGCCGGAACCGTTATCTAATATTATTGGATCTATTATTATTACGGGAGATATATTTGGTCAATCTTGGCTGATATTGATCCTATTTCCGCTCTTGTTTTCTTGTGTGAAAAAACAGGCGGCTATAAAGGTAATGTTTGTTTTTGTTTGTACTTCATTGTTGGCTCTCGTCGCTAGACAGGGTTTCTCTTTGCCTGCTCCTTATGCCTATTTCCCGGAGTTACAACGCTTACCTGATGTTGGATTAAGTTTTCCTAATATCGCGATTACATTGTGGGTGAGCTGTTCGTTAGTGTTAATGTCGAGTCTAAAATGGCTAGATTGGAACAAATTTTCAGCATTAATTTTTACGATAGGAGTGTGGTTTGGCTTATCACAGCTTTGTGCGGGGGTTACTTACTTTTCAGACATTGTCGTTGGCGCTATTTTAGGTGTTCTCATTGCTTGGCATGTTGAACGTTTGGAAAGAAAGCCTGAGATTGACTTAGGCAAGCTACTCTCTTCAAAAGGTTTATGGTGTGGGATGGCACTGATTTGCCTAATATTAACGATGATTTGGCCTCAACCAATATTTACTCAATGGCTTGGAGCGACAGTCACTATCGCTGTCGTTTTTTGTTTACCGGGTTCTTCATTTAGTTTTGAGGGCCGTTCATTGGTCCCATTAGTTATATCAATTGGATTGATGACTGTCAGCTCTTTTGCTCTTAACTATCTTAAAATGCAGTTAAATTATAGTAGTCTTTACATACTCATCGTAGATATGTTGCGCTTTCCATTAATGGTTTCAGTTTGGTTATTTGTTTATATGAGTTGTTTGAAAGGGCCAAAAGTACGTTAAAGATTAGGCACCTGTGTTTATATAAAATCCGATATTTCACAATTAAATATCGGACTTTATTGATAGGTAAAAATGTTTTATCTGTTCACTTTAGACTTTGAATTGAGAAACTAATTGATCAAGGCTTGTACACTGCTCTGATAGTGATTCACAAGCATTCTCCGCGCTGCTTACCATCTCAACCATATGCGAACTATTTTCAGCGATCTTATGAACGTTGGTGTTTACCTCTTCACTGACACTCGTTTGTTGACTTGCAGCGGTAGCTATATGGGTGTTCATTTCATTCATTAAACTGATTGATTGGCGAATGTCTTCAAGGGAGTTAGTGGCTGAACCTGCCGTTTCTACCGTTACTTCGCCACTTATTTTGCTTGATTCCATCACTGAAACAGCTTGTTTTGCCCCAGTTTGTAAGCGCTCAATCATAGTTTGTATTTCACCAGTACTCTCTTGAGTTTTACTTGCTAATGCTCGAACTTCGTCAGCTACAACAGCAAAACCTCGTCCCTGTTCACCTGCTCTAGCTGCTTCAATAGCCGCATTAAGGGCAAGAAGATTAGTCTGCTCAGCAATACCACGAATTACATCTAGAATAGAAGCAATGTTATTGACATCTGTGTCGAGGTTATGAATAACACCGCTTGCGTTGTCGATATCGCTTGCCAGACATTCAATTGATGACACTGTCTTCTCAAGAATAATGCCAGCCGCTTTTATTTCGTCATTGGCACTTTGACTAGCTGTCGCAGCATCATTGGCATTAATACTAACGCTTTCACTGGTGGCTTGCATTTCATGAACCGCGGCGGCAACAACTTCACTCTCTTGTTGTTGTTCAGAAGAGAAACCTGCAATCCCTTGAGTCAAAGATTTGATATTCTCCATTTCAGAGCGTACGGCATTGGACGTAATAATTACTTGTTCAACTGTGCCGTGAATTTTTTCAACAAATAAGTTAAATGCACTTGATAAACGTCCCACCTCATCAGAACTGTTTTCCGCAATACGTTGCGACAAATCGCCATCGCCAGAAGCAATATCTTTCATTGCTTTTTCAAGATTTTGAATTGGTTTTACAATCAAACGAGTTAACAGCCAAATTGAAAATAAGGCGTATAAAATAGAAATAGCCGTACCAATTTCGAGAATGATTTTACTGCTGGTAATGGATTCGTTAGATTGCAGACGCAGATCATTTTGTTCTTTTTCTATTAAGTTACTGAGAGATTTAATTTGCTTACGGATAAGTGTAAATTGATCAGAAATCGCCTGTTGATTGGATGCAAAATAGATATGTGATTGCAGAGGTTTCTCGAAAAGAGGTTCATATAATTTAATCCATTTATCAGTGGTATTAATTAATGTCGTAAGCTCACTTTTTGACGATGAAGGAAGAATACCAGCATCGAATAGATCTTGAATTTTTTCTATTCGAGGTATGGCTTTGTAAGCATTATCTTTAAACTCTTCCGTATTGTAACGGATGGCATCATTGTCTGTTGCTAGCAATAAACCTTGGCTTGCCGCAATGACTTGATATATGTCGCGATAAGCATCATCGATACTCGTTAATACAGGTAGAACAACATTGGTCAACTTGTGGTTAATTTCAGCCTGTTGATTAGATTTCATTACATTTACAACGGCAATCAAAGAAAAAAGCAGAACGATCATAGAGACAGGAAGGGCGATCTTGGTTTTGATTGAGAGATTATTTATCGATTTCATTATTATTAGCCACTACAGTAAAAATATAGGCGGATATTACTCTGCGTTCATATTGCGGGCTAATACTTTACAGTATTGAATGTTACAAAGTGTTAAGTGGTACGATAAACTAAAAAATAGTTGCGAGAGGTTTGGCAGTAAATATGATGAGCTTAAAAAATAGGCAATAAAATATTGTTATTGCCTAATGAAAACAATGTTATGGGTTCAAAATAAACTTATCGATTGCAGCAGCAACACCGTGCTCATCGTTACTCAATGTTATGTAATCAGCAATGGCTTTAGTTTCATCCATTGCGTTTTCCATCGCGATGCTTAAACCTGCGAACTCAAGCATGTGGTGGTCATTCTCAGCATCACCCATACATATCACTTCTTCAGCTTTGATGTTTAAATATTCAGCAATGGCTTTGATGCCTACACCTTTATTACTCATCGGATTTAAAAATTCCAAGAAAAAAGGTGCACTTTGCACAATAGTAAATTGATCATAAAGCGCTTTTGGTAGCTTTTTAATGGTCTCTGTCAGGATTGCTGGATCCGCAACAATCATAGTCTTGACGATTGGGTGATCATCTTCTAAGTCGTCGAAATTGAATTCAGTTAAAGACAAGCCGTTGATAGATGCTTCAAGTTCTGTGTATTGGCTTGCTTTAGGCGTGATTAAACCGTGGACCTGGCTGAATGCATGCACATTAACATTTAGTTCTTGCGCGAGTTTTGCAATCTGTTTTGCGGCTTTTCCATCCACGATATGGTTATGGATAATTTCGTTGGTGCCAACATTCTTTACCATCGAACCATTGTAGAAAAGGACGAAATCTTTATCAGATGTAAGAGATAACTCTTCTAGTTTACTTTTCATACCTTCAAGTGGACGACCTGAAGCGAGTACAACAGTGACGCCTAATTCTTTAGCTTTAGCTATCGCTAATTTGTTTTCGGTGGATATCTCTTTTTGGCTATTGAGTAGGGTGCCATCCATATCGAGTGCAACGAGCTTGTACATTACTTACCTAAAAATGAAAGAAAAAAGCAGAATATTGAAGATTGAGTTGAGTTACCAGAAAATTCAGCCTTATAAGTGAAAAAAATGGCGTTAAATTTGACGCAGAAGGATGAGTGATTTACTGTCTTTGCCTCGAAATTTTGATTGTTGGTTATGTTGAGGCTCCGTTGTATAAAATTAATGAAATGTTCGAAACAATCCAAGGTGAAGGTGTATTCACAGGTGTACCTGCCGTGTTTGTACGTTTGCAAGAATGCCCCGTAGGTTGTGCTTGGTGTGATACAAAGCAAACTTGGGACGCAACGCCTCAAGATGAGCGTCCACTTGCCGAAGTATTAGCGAAAACATCAGATAGCCCTACGTGGTGCTCTGTTTCTGCTGCCGATATAGTGAATCAGTATCAAGCCTCTGGCTTTACAGCGAAACACATTGTGATTACGGGAGGTGAGCCATGCATCTATGATCTTATCCCGTTAACAGAAGCTTTTGAAGTTTTGGGCTGTGAGTGTCAAATTGAAACAAGTGGTACATCAGAAGTAAAAGTGACACCAAACACTTGGGTTACAGTGTCACCAAAAGTGGCCATGAAAGGTAAGCTTCCGATTTTGAAAAGTGCATTTTTACGCGCAAATGAAATTAAACATCCAGTCGGAACCCAGAAGGATATCGACCACCTTGATGACTTGATTGAAACATTTGGAACCGCAGATAAGGCGATAGTTGCACTCCAACCAATAAGTCAAAAGGATCGCGCAACTCAGTTATGCATTGAAACTTGTGTTGCAAGAAATTGGCGTTTATCAATTCAAACTCATAAGTATTTAAGTATCGCCTAATCCATTTTGTTAAAGGGTAGAGGACTACCTTTGATGTTTTAAGTAGGTTTAAGATGAAAAAAGCAGTCGTTGTTTTTAGTGGCGGTCAAGATTCCACTACGTGTTTGGTTCAAGCTCTTAAAGAGTTTGATGAAGTTCATGCTATTACGTTCGATTACGGTCAGCGACATAAGCTGGAAATAGAAGTGGCGCAAAATCTTGCTAATGAGCTGGGCGTAACGGCTCATAAAGTGATGGATGTTGGTCTACTAAATGAACTCGCAATAAGCTCTTTGACTCGAGATGATATCGAAGTATCTCACGAACTGCAGGAGAATGGTTTACCGAACTCTTTCGTACCAGGGCGCAATATTCTATTTTTAACGTTGGCTGGGATCTATGCCTATCAAATTGGCGCACAAAGTGTCATCACTGGTGTTTGCGAAACTGATTTTTCAGGATACCCGGATTGCCGTGATGAATTTGTGAAGTCGATGAATACTGCTTTAGTGCAGGGAATGGATCGTCAATTTGAAATTTTAACGCCTCTAATGTGGTTAAATAAGGCGGAGACTTGGGCTTTAGCCGATCAGTACGATGCTCTAGAGTTGGTGAGATCGAAAACGTTGACATGCTATAACGGAATTATTGGTGACGGGTGTGGTGATTGCCCTTCATGTGAATTACGTAAAATTGGTTTGAATGATTACCAAGCCAACAGCCAAACGGTCATGAGTGAGTTGAAGAATAAACAACGCTTGGCAAATCAATAGGATCGTTGTAAGCGTCAATAATACAATCTCGACCATTCTGCTTTGCTTGATATAGCGCTTGGTCGAGAATGGAATACAAATCGTCAAAGTCATGTAATGATTTCGATGTTGCAAGATATGAAAAGCTTGCAGTGATTTTAAGAGTTTGATTAGATTCAGAAATAAATGACTTCATTGAAATGGCTTGATGGAGGCTTTCTACACGGTATTTTACATCTAACTCGTCGACATCTCTTAGTAAGATAATAAACTCCTCACCACCTAATCGTCCAAAGATGTCATATTTACCAAGTTTAGATGAAATTGTATTTGTTACATGTTTCAATGCTAGATCACCAGTAGGGTGACCATGCCCGTCATTGATTGATTTGAAATTGTCTAGATCCAATAAAATTAAAATAGAGTTGAATTCAGAATTATTATTGTGAGGTTGAGCCTTGATAGTTGATATTGAAGCTGCGCGATTTAAAATACCAGTTAAACTATCAACTTGTGCATTTCGTTTTGTTTTTCGATTTAGATAAATGAAAATCATAATAATAATAAACAAAGAAAAAACGATAAAATTGTAAGCCACGCTTTGTCGTTGCATAGTTTCAATTTGTAACGCTTGATATCGGTTTAGATTAAATAACTCTGAACGCTTGTATTCTTGCTCAAAATTTGTTTTTGTTAAATCAAGAGCTTCAATGGCTTTTCTATTATCTATATCTCGGTTAGCAAGCTCGATATTAGAATAAGTCTGATAATACTCATACGCCGTTTTATACGAGTTAGAAGCTGCATAAATTTTTGATAAAATAAATAATGAGCTTGATTGATATTGAGAGTCATGAATTAATTTAGAGATACTAAGTGCATTTTTTGCGTAGTTTGAAGCTGGAATATAAAGCGTACGTTGATAGTAAGACTCAGCTAATGCCAGATAAATTTTCGCTTTCATTTTCTGGTTTTCAAGATCTTCGGCAAATTCAAGCCCTTTAGTTAGATATGAATCGCCTAATTGATGATTTCCTTTCCCAATATAGGCATCGCCAATCCCAATATAAGTCAGTCCTAGTCCGTAGCTATTGCTCTCAGATTTTAGAATTGTCAATGCAGACTTAAAATACTTTAAGCTTAAGTCGAACTGTTTTTTTTCTAAGTACAGGCTCGCGAGGCTATGTTGAACTTGAGCTAATTTCATTGAATTACTTGATTTTAGTCGAAGGTTTAACGCTTGAAGTAAATAAGTCTCAGACTGTTGAAAACGACCTATGACTTTGAGTAGGTTTCCAATATCGTTGTATACAGCTGATATATCACCGTGAATTGGAAATACTTCTATTAGGTGTAGATAAGCCGCAAGAGCATTATTATGCTCACCACGAAAGAACTGATTGTTCGCAATTACTCTTAGTGCCAAATGTAATGGGAGTATGGATATAGAATTGTCATTGACATGTGTTTGTAGGGCCGAGCAATAATAATTCGCTTTATTGTATTGAGCTTGATGATTTAATACTTTACACAAGTGATATTCAAAAATCATTTTCCCGTTTATGTCATTCTTTTTTTTCATAATATCGAGTAAAGATAGGTAATGCTCACTCGCTTTTATAAAATCACCATTGCTTTCATCATTTAGAGCATGAACATATGATTGTTCCATTTCACTATATTCAGGTTGATTTTTAATTAAGCGACCAAAATACGGCTGATGATAACGGTTCATGAAGTCATAGATTAAAGAGCTGACATAAAGTTTTTCCGCACCTGGAGATAATGAATTATATCTCTCTTCAAGCATACTAAGCGCATTGTCTTTGTTATCTCGAAGGTTATGTTCGTAAATTGAAAGCCATTCTCGGTCATCGAAACTTTGCCCCGAAAATGAATAGGCACTATAAAATAAAATAATAATCGCAATTAAATAACGGACGAACATAACAGGCCTTGCAATGATTTAATCACGCATTTTAAAAACCAATGCAAAATAGAACAACAAATTATTGTCTGAGTCTAAAGAAGTGTGAGATAGATAGTGTTTATTGTATAAATTATTGATTCAAATAACTTTATATTTAGGTGGGGTGGAACCATCGAAGGGAAAATTTGAATAGAGGCAGAGGGTGAGAACCTCTATTCAGGATTACTTTTATTCAGATGTTGAACTAAAGGTATAGTTTCGCCATCTCAGATGGTTCAAGTTCTTTGCCATCTAAAGTACTATTCCAGTTAGTACCAATCAAAACGCCATCTTCAGCTAAAGTTAAAAGCCAATCTTCAACAAAAATGTCTAATGGAATTTCTAAGATTTCAAAGTCAGCCCACTCTTCTACATTATGAGCTTGAGCATCTTCTTTTGATGACCAAAAAGGCATAACTTCGCTATTTTCAAATTCTGTAGAGTCGCATGCTAACCAGCCTTCATCATTTTTAAGGCCCCAAACTAGTTGGTTTGCTTTGGTTTCAGCAACAAAAAGGTCTAAGTTTGCTTGGATGTCTGCAGTCAATTTGCTCATTGTATATTTCTCGGTAGATAAGACGCGGTTAGATTACCATTTTTTGTAAAAGATGCACGAAATATTCAGTTGAGAGGATGGTTATAAAAGGAAAAGGGACATATAGCCCCTAATCTCAAGTGATAACTTTAAAGTTAAGTTACTTACCTATTTTAGTGAATATAGTCCACTCTTCTTTAACTTCACCTTTATGACCAACAACGGTGGCAACAACTTTTCTGTTTAACGCATGGCTAACTTGATCTGTCCCTTGTTCTGAAAGGTTATGATCACCAAAGCCAACATTGCGAATACGAGTTTGGCTAATACCGTAACTGATGATCATCGACTCAACGTTTTCTGCTCGTCTTTTCGATAACGTCATATTCGCTTGTGGGTTACCCACTTTGCTTGCGAAGCCTTGGAGTTCGATAGACGTTGAAGGGTACTGTTTTAAAAAATCGGCCATTTGACGGATTTGACCACGAAAAACGGGATTGATTTCAGTTGAATTATTAGCAAACAATATTCGAAGCTTCATCTGTTCTGAGGTTTTAATATAAGTACCACAGCCGTCATTATCAATTTCAGCTTTGCTTGGCGTTCCTGGGCATAAATCTCGATCGTTGATCACTCCATCACGATCATCATCAAGTAAATCGGCTATTTGTTCAGCTTCTGGTGTCGCCCGATAGTCATATTCGTCTTGAGAAAACGAAGCAGTCGCATGAGTCAGAAGACAAAATGCCAGTGGTAGAAATGCGATTTTCATATTAATAGTCCACCTTTTTTGCCCACTCTTTAGGAATATCCACTCGCAACGAAGATAACAAATTGCCCGTAGCATTCAGAACTCGATATTTAGCGTATTGCTCTGCAAATTTTGCATCAACATAGCCTTTTCGGGCCTCAAATAGTTCATTTTCAGTGTTGAGTAAATCGAGCAATGTTCGCTTGCCGATTCTGTATTGTTTATTATATGCGATGACAGTGTCTGAAGCGGAGTCTACATGATCGGATAAGAACTCTTTCTGCTGTACAGTTAAATCGAGTGCGCTCCAAGATAATCTTAATCCCTCTTCAACACTTCGGTAAGCTCTATCACGTAAATCCTTTGCTTTATTCAATTGATAAGCAGCGCTATCTGTGCGCGCGGAATCTGAGCCACCATTGTATAAGTTATATTTCATTCTTAGCATGGCTGAAAATTCATCACTGCTTCCCTCAATACCGCCTGCATCATCCCGCCAAGTTTGAGCTGCTTCAAAAGAGAGTGTTGGGTAGTTTCGGCCTTTCGTTTGATCGTATTGAAATTTGGCAGAATCAACATCGGTCATTGATATTTTAATGACAGGGTGGTTAGTAAATGCAGTCTCTATTGCGCTGTCAATTGTTAAAGGTAATGTACTTTGATCCGCTCTTGGAAAAATTAAGCCCTGTGGGTTCTGACCAACAATGCGCTTAAATTGGGTATGAACATCAAAAAGATTATTTTGCGCTGCCAATAGGTTTCCATGTGCTTTAGCAATACGAGCTTCTACTTGAGAAAGGTCAGCTGTAGAGCCAATACCTGATTCTGCTCGTCGCTTGATATCTTTGTATATCTCTTTATGAACCGCCAAATTACTTTCCGATAGACTCAGTATTTCAAAGGCTTTCACGGCATCTAAGTAGATTTTTGTCACCTCTAATGCAGTGTCTTGTGCATCAGAAAGTAGTTGGTATCGGACCGATTCTGCATCTGCAGCTGTACGATCCATATCATTAAGCGTAGATGAACCGTCCCATATCAGCTGAGTTAAAGTAATTGTTGCTTCTTTTCTGGTTAGTTCATCTTCGGTGCCAGACGCTAAATCTACAGCTTCATAGCCAATCCCTGCATCTAAATCGATACTCGGACGATATGCCCCTCCAGAAGCTTCATTTTGATACCGCTTACTTACGTATTCGTTAAATGCGCTTTTAATTTCTGGGTTAGTCGCAAGAGTTATCGATACTGCTTGTTCAAGGGTTTGGCTAGCAGCAGGAGAACTTATGATTACAGCGGCACATAACATTTTAATCCGAGTGCTCATTAATGAGATGCTCCATGAATTATTGTTGATAAATATAATACTAGGGTATTAGGCGTCTTAATAATGAGAATAAAGACCAAGCGCCAATAAAGTAACACTATATATGTTAAAAATCGAACGAATAATACTAACTTTCACCACCGATGGTTAACTTATTTTTATAAATACGAAGTGTGGTATAAATCATTGGTTTCATTTGATTTTGAGGCTTGACTTATAATTATGTGTAGGTTTTGTGTGATATTGCTCCATTTTTATGTGTGATGGGAATCAATATTTTGTAATCGTTTGGTTAACGGAATGTCGTTTTGAGCTGATGTTGAATATGTTTAATGTTATCTTATTAATTATATAAATAGGACCAATGTCAACTTATTGACGACATTGTTAATAACTAGACGGTTTAGCAGAGGCTTATATGGATTTTAGTGCTTTAGTTGCAGGAGGTATCTCCTCATTAGATCAAATAATGGTCATCGACCTTAACGGTAATGTGAAGGTTTTAAAAGAGGGTGAAATAGTACTTCCTGGAGAGCTTGTCATTGAAAATAATATTTCTGATATGACGGATCTCACTGCTTCTGAAGCACAGGTTAGCCGAGTTAATGATCAAAATGAACTTGATGACATCACAGATGACATCGAGCAGATATTCGCTGCATTGGAAGAGGGGCAAGACCCAACGCAAATTAATGAAGAATTTGCAACGGCAGCAGGTACAAATTCTGGTTCAAGCCTAATAACAAGCGGAGCCGTAGAGCGTGATGGAGCGGAAGTTCTCGCTGATACGAATTTTGTTACATCAGGGTTGGAAGCATTAGGCTTGTCACAAACACAAAGTTTGTCTTTGCTTGAGGCGTATCAGACGTCGTCAGCAACACCAGTATTACCAATAACACTTGATGCACCAAGCGTGGTGATCACCGAAGATACTAACAATGACGGCACGTTAACCAACAGCGAAATCGACGGCTTAGTTGATGTCCTTGTGACACCACCTGCCAATGCCAACGTAGGCGATACCTTAACCGTATCGGGTCAACCGGATCGCGTGTTGACGCAAGACGACTTGGATAACGGTGTCACGTACCAATACCCGGTACCAGCGGATGGCGAGTCACTGACGGTGACGGCTACCGTGACAGACCCATCGGGCAATACATCGCCACAAGCCAGTGATAGCGTAACGGTCGGGGATACGACAGCACCAGACGCCCCAACGGTGGTGATCACTGAAGACACCAACAATGACGGCACGTTAGCCAACAGTGAAATCGACGGCTTAGTCGATGTCCTTGTGACGCCGCCGGCCAATGCCAATGTGGGCGATACCTTAACTGTATCGGGTCAACCGGATCGCGTGTTAACGCAAGAGGACTTGGATAATGGCGTCAGCTATCAATATCCCGTGCCAGCGGATGGCGAGTCACTGACCGTGACGGCAACTATTACTGATCCGTCAGGTAACACTTCGCCACAAGCCAGCGACAGCGTGACCGTTGGCGATACCACCGCTCCAGATGCCCCAACCGTGGTGATCACCGAAGATACTAACAATGACGGCACGTTAGCCAACAGCGAAATCGAAGGTTTGGTCGATGTCCTTGTGACGCCGCCAGCCAATGCCAATGTGGGCGATACCTTAACCGTGTCGGGTCAACCGGATCGCGTGTTGACGCCAGGCGACTTGGAGAATGGCGTCAGCTATCAATATCCTGTCCCAGCGGATGGCGAGTCACTGACGGTGACGGCTACCGTGACAGACTCATCGGGCAATACCTCACCACAAGCAAGCGACAGCGTGACGGTCGGAGATACGACCGCGCCAGACGCCCCAACGGTGGTGATCACTGAAGACACCAACAATGACGGCACGTTATCCAACAGCGAAATCGACGGCTTAGTCGATGTCCT
>NZ_SYUT01000091.1:0-22862 GCF_005146325.1 Vibrio genomosp. F6
TTCAGCGTACCACTACAGTGGTTTTTTTTGAGCTTCATAAATACTAGAGTAGATATCTTGTATTGTTTTATCTAAAAGCTCTCTTCCTCTGTAAGCATCTGCGTCTGAAAAGCCCTCGATTTCTCTATCCATATCCATACTGCCCTCATCGTCACATGGAAATTCAACTATCTCATCGATTAAAAACGTAGACAATAAAAGCTCATCAAGCTGTAAAATATTAGCCTTTGCGCTCGAAAAAACTTCGTTTAGATACGGTAGAGAATCTTCATTCGGTAAAGCGTTTAATAGAGAAAGTTTTTCTTCTGGCCATGCCTCCATAAAACGCTCTTTCCTTAACGATTTGTCATCGGATTCCTCTAAACTTACCCACGAGTTATAGTCGCGAGCGATATCAGTTAGCTTTGTGATAAGTGGCTGAATATGTTGAGGGTAGATTATTTCTTTGAGCCAGAAATGAAAGCGCTCTGAATACTGGTCTTTTTTACGATTTTGGTTACTCAAGCGGAGATTATAAAAGTTGAGTAGAAAACCAGCAGTACCAATAGTAGCTAAAATAGCTGAGACAACATCTTTCATTGTCCATTCAGAGCTAGTTTGTGTATTTAATATTGGGTTGATAGTTTGAGTTACAGGTTCAACTTTCACAACAGTGTACTCAGGCCTCAGTACTACATTGATACGTCCTGTGTCTTTTGTACTAGCAACACATTCTGGTACAGCATCAGAAAGATAGCATGTAACATCTTCTAAGGTGTCTGCTTTTAAACAAGAGATGCCTAACAATAAAGTGTAAGGCATTATTTTTATTATTAATTTACTCACTAGCAGATAGGGCTTCAGATATACCTACATCAATTTCACTCAAGATCTGTTTGCTTGCTTCAAATTTGAAACGTTTCAAAAACTCTTCTCGGGAACCCGCTTGTCTAACGCTTTCTCCAAACATCCCTAGAAAAAAAGAACTTGCTAGGGTTTTTGCGTTGCTAGGAAAAATCACGGTTATAGGAAACGATTTTTCACGTTCATATTCTTCAATTTTGAAGTAGTTTCTCGCACTTTTTCCTCTCGGGCGTCCGACATAGACACGACCAGCAATAGAACAAAGATCGACTTTATTTTTCATAGTTCGTTAACTTCTTGCAGAGAGTACCTTATATAAATAATAGCCCCAGGGAAGCATTGCCCACCCAAAGATTTTATGTAGCGTTTATCTGGAAGCTTAGATAAGTCATTATCTGGATTCATAGCATACACTAACTTATCTTCAGATACACTTGGATCATACGTTCCATCCATTTTGAGTATAGCGTCACCCGATATTATAAACATATTAGGATTACGATGAGGCGCTTTGTTTGTATCCATCAGATGATGGAAAAGGTCTAAAAAGTATTTAGTCCCCTGCCCACGATCAATTTGCTCATCTAATTTACTAGAGGCATTTTGCTGCATTGCGTAAACAAGAGTTAACAGTTCCTCACTCATCGAAGAGTTGTGCTGTTCAACATATTTGAGTCGTTTACCGTTAACAAGTTCACTTTCAGTTTTTTCCTTAAACGTTTCGAAAAATGTTTTTCCAATATTAAAAATAACAATCTCGCAACACAAATTCTCTGGATCTAAAGAATCTAAGTAACCTACAATCTGCCACAACTTTTGACCTGAATGATCTTCTGCATTACCCAATACCTCAGATAGGTATCTAGTAAGCTTGCTCTCTTCTTCCTCATCAAGCTTACTTGAAATTAGTGCGAGCACTTCGTTTAGATATTCGGTAAATCCTGTCGTTACATTGGTCTTCCTGTCGGAGCCAAAAAGGAGGTCGCTATCAGTTTCGTCGGAGGATTCATGCGGGTGACTTCTCTTTTTGTATAGTTTTAAGTACTCCCTATCTGGCTCATGATACTTTGCCGCAGCTATATCTTTTACCACGCCAACAGATTTGAGAAGCCTAGACATTTTTTCATCTTCTGGCAGAACACCTGTAATACCAAAGCTTTTAGGCTTTGAGGTGTTTAAGCTCTTTACAGCACTTGCCAAAAGCATCTCGGCAGCTAAGTCATGCTCAACGCAGTCAGAGTGATCAATGTGGATACTTTTAACATGGTCGTAGTCAGATAAGTCTGAAACTTCCTTTACTATTTTCATAACCTTTTCAGGTGAAGAATAGAGGCAAAAACGTTTGGGAATTTTAAGGGTATATTTCCCCTCTCTATTTGTTTTTGTTCTCGTTGTAGCGTTATTTATTGTCTTGTACGCACTTGAATGCATTAGGTGAAAGTAGTTATCTTCATCTCTTTTGTTCAGCTTTTCTGGCTGAGACTTTTTATCCCGAATACGCTTTACTCTTGCCTTGAGGTCGTTCTTGTATACTCTACGTTGTCTGATTCTATGTAAAATCATTTGAGCATCAGTTAATCTTCTCATCTTTTAGCCAACTTTTTATATTAGTTCTTGCCTGCTCTCTCTATTCATCGTTCTTTCGTGATTATTTTGAGAAGCGGTCTAGTAAAACTGGTGAGCATATTACCAAAAATGACCAGTCCGTTCATCAAACAACCGATAAGTATTGAATTTGGCTACTTTCATTTATTCTTATAACACCTAGATATTAAGAAAAATAATACATCTCTCTTTCTTCCATTCTGACGCCATCAGCTTTCCTCTCAGGCCCAATTCCCACTCACGATCTCCGTAGGGATCAACCCTCCATTTGTATCTCACCCTAAACCAAAAAATCTTCAGGCATATGTCATCAATGTGAATAACCATCATTGAATCCGACAGGAGTCTGAAATGAATACCCAAAATTCTGATTACAAAAAACAACAGCGCTATCAAGAGAATGAAATCCTAGAGCATGCCGCTGAGATACTCGCGACGCGCTATGTACGTGGTGATGCCTTAATTAGCCCAGATGCGACCAAAGAGTATGTACGCTGCAAACTCGGCAGCTATGAACGTGAAGTATTTGCTTTACTGCTACTGGATAACCAAAACCGACTGATTGAGTTTAAAGAGCTCTTTCATGGCACCGTCGATGCCGCCAGTGTCTACCCAAGAGAAGTAGTAAAAGCTGTGTTGGAAGTGAATGCAGCAGCAGTGATCATGGCTCACAACCACCCTTCAGGTGACTCTACCCCCTCACAAGCGGATAGACGTATAACCGAAAGACTCAAAGACGCCTTAGCGCTGGTGGATGTGCGCGTATTGGACCATATCGTAACGGGCGAAACCTGCACCTCATTTGCTGAGCGAGGCTGGTTATGATTGAACAACACTATGGTGATATCAGTATCAATGATGCACTGCTCTCGTCACTAGAGAGTCTTCTTACTGGTCATACACTACCTGAGCAGGCTGAGAGACTGGTATTGAACTGCCGTCAAATGAGTTACTACCACCATCGTCAAGGACTGCACCCGATTGAGATACAACTCAAACGAGAGTCAATCTCAGAGCCTTGGCTCATCGTATTCTTTGCGAGCTTTTCTTACCCTAATGATAACAGTACTAGCGTAGAGCCGGAGCTGTACTTTCACCTTACTAATCGTTGGTTCTATCAACCCGATACAGGAACAACGGATTTATCTCATCCAGAAGTGCAAGAGGTGCTCTCTGCTTGGGTGAATGCATTAACTCGCCACCTAACCCGAAACGTCTTTGATAGCGTGCAACTCTCGTTGGCCAGCTCGTTTAACTAAACCCCTAACTACTTTCTGATTTATCCCTAAACAAGGAGGACTGTCGATGTCCCAATTAGCCTTTACGTCATTACCCCTGCCTGTTTCTAAGAAGCTGTATGCGTTGCTTAATGAGCGTTACTCGGCTCATTTACTTAACAATGAAACGCTCTCCACCAGCCGTCATGTGGTCTTTAACTTTCGTGATAAAACTTACAGTGCTGATGCTGGTGGCTTTCACCCTGTCGAAATTTCTATTTGCCAATCTTCAACAGGAGAATGGTGTGTTGAGTACATCACGGACTTTGCTTATATGGGGAGCTACTACCCTGAGCTTGAGCGGAATTTGGATTTTGACTTTCGCGCTAGTCAATGCTTTGCCAGCTACCACGGATGGTTTTCAATGAAAGATAACCGCGAGGCTGTTGAGCTGTATCAATTGTGGGAGAGTAATTTTCTCGCATACGTCGAGATGGAGGCATTCGACGATATTACCCTTACCCCGCAATAACTCATGACTTCTCTTCTTCTACAAACCATCAAACTTGTCACGGCTCTTATCACCCTGCTTACCCTATCTCCCTTCTTTGGTGCAATAGGAACCCTAACGACTTTGGGCTTTCTCGTAGTACTGCTGATTGGGTTACTGGTAGCCATCTCAGAGCTGAGAGATAAAAACAACCATCGATAATGTTAATCGACTCACGCTTTCGTTAAGTCGATTGATGACGTTTTAACCGTTGGACATTATGTGTCGAACCCACCTCTATTCTCCCGACATTAAATGTCCGACTCCGGTGTGGAGCGCTATGTATTGAGAGAGTAGCCATGAGCAATAAAACCAGCATTGAAGGCTTATCTGCTTTGCTGCACACGCTGATGCTTATTCCTCAACATCGATGGATCACCGTTAGGGAGTTGCAGCAGCAGTTAGCCCTAATCGATATCCACCGCACCACTCGCAGCATTAAACGCTACCTCGATGACATCATTGTGGAAGTGTTTAACGTAGAGTGCGATTCGATGAGCATGCCCCATGTTTATCGGAAAACCTCAGAGCAATTACTGACGTTCAATAAGCAAGAAATGCTCTATTGGCAACTGACCAACAAGTACTTACAGCCGCTTATTCCTGATGCACTGAATTATGGACAGGGTCGGTCCTCGGAGAGAGACAAACCCTTACTAGATAAGGCTTCAGCCATTTCAAAAGAACGACTTTGGCTAAGCAAAGTACACCTCAATCTACCTAATACGAGAAGCTGGAGTAACAAGCAGCAACAAGTCTTAGGGTCAGTCCATGAAGCATTACTTAACAACCGAATGCTAAAGGTCTCTAGCCAAGCTTTGCAGCAGGAGCATACGCTCATTGAACCACTGGGACTCTCGGTTCAGTGTGACGCGCTCTTGCTGCTCTTTCGGTTATCCGACCAACATCCAATACACACCGTTGCCTTACCACTCATCGATGAGGCCAGTGTATCGACATTTTCATTTGCCTATCCCTCCGACTTCAATGTTGAGCAGTTCATGCTGGCTCACGAAGGAGCAGGCTACCCAGAATTTCACTCACCAATGAGGAGAGTAACCCCATGACCAAAATAAAACATCGACTAAACCAATCGGTTCGATACGCAGTCACGATGGCCCTGTTTATTGTAGCAACAGGATGTACTGAGCAGGAAGAATCTCCTGAAGCCGTTGCGGATATAGAAGTATCGATCTCCACCAACTCTCATTGGGGAAGCTTAGTCTTTGACCTACAAGCCATCACCAACAACACCGTCATCACCGACGTTGTAATTAACCGAGGTAATTGTCGTATTCCTGCTGGTACGGCCTCAGAGCTGTCTAGAAACGTTTCATTGAAGTTCGGTGAAACCTACACGGGATACAGCAATAACTGTACCGTCGATAACGTGAAAGAAATTGAAGTGACGTCAACGGCTGGCACCTTTATTTACACCTTCTAAACCGAAAGCAAAACAACTCATCTATTTATCAATACCAATAAGGATCGAATATGAAAAAATCATACGTACTCATCGCGATTGCATTGAGCTCTCTAAGCGTTTCATCAATGGCAAACGCTGCGCTCGGTGGAACACCCAACATATCTAAGGCGCATCTGGAGAAGCACTGGAATGGAAAACAAGGTCCTCAATCTACTCTTGTCGCTGGAGCTCTTCTACATTGGACAGCCGATGCGTGTGGAAAGCTTAACGGTCAAACCTCCGATAAGAATAAGTGCTCATCTGAAGCTGAACAAACGTCTAACTAATCCCCAACTTTCTTTTTAAAATTATAGTGAGAATGACACCATGAAAAACATCACAACAAACACACTTGTTCTACTGACTACCCTAGCATCACCTTTTGTTTTGGCTCAAGGTGGTGGTTCGCTTGGAGGTAATCCATCGGTAGAAACGGGAGCGGTTAACGTCAGTGTAGGTAAATGCACTCAATACAAGCTAGATGTGAAAGCAGCCCTAATCGCAGGTAAACAGGTATCGTCGGTTACGGTTCCTAAAGGCTGTGAAGCTGCTGAAGGAAGCTAATACCACTAACGATAAATCACATAAAAACGGGGAGCACAATGCTACCCGTTTTTTTTGAGCTCCTCTATTCAGAGAAGACCTGATTAGTTAGAGGCGTTCTTGAAGGCTTGAAGGTACCGGTCATTAGTACTCAACATCAAATCTAACACTCTACCGAACCATACATCTATTTAAACTTTCCGATTAGATTTGGTTTATCATGTGATACAGAATCCTTCAGAAATTCATTAACTACTTTTTCTATTTTTACGATTAATTTTTGGTCAGTTGTAAAAAAACCTAAAGGAACATGAACCGGACTAAGATCAGGCAGTGATAAGTGATAACTTACGGCAGCAAACTCATTACTTAAGAGTAAAACCTCGACGTTACCATTAAACAAGCCATTTCTTATGCCCTCACAGAATTCAATGCTACCTAGTTTGTGTTTCCACGCTTTCCCAGCTTGCCTTTCAACATTCTGATGATCATCACATGGCAAATACATCTTCAGCTTATAATTGGTATTTTTCGCATCAGCTCTATAGTTAATCAGACTATCTCTAGCTTTATTAAAGCCTTCACTCATTCCCCAATAGCGGGTATTAGCACCAAACCAGTATAGTTCTCTTGTTTTTTGTGTCTTTTTCTGGGACTTGAGTTTCTTTAAATTGCTCTCAATAATACTCCATGGTTGATTTCCATATAATGGACCAACCAAAAGCTCATACGGCTTATCAAAAGAGCCTGCTACCATTTCCGCGAGCATTCCACGAAAGTCGATACTCTCACCTTTAATAAAACGGCTAACAGACATATCTTCAAGAGCATCCCATGCAGCAGTAATACTATCTAAGTTGTTACCTAATCTGATGTTGTCAGTTTCTTGCGCAATAGCCTGTGTAATTGCCTCATCATTCTCATAAAGCTTATCAACGTAAAAAGGCTTAATACGACTGTCTAAATCTATCTCAAATTTCCGTTTAACTCTGTGAGCGATAGTTTTCTTTCTAGATACTTTATCAACAGAATAAAGGCTAGGTAACGAGTTATCATGAGTCTTAATTACCCCCAGCTCACCTTTCTCTACTAGCCGCTGAAAGTGTTTAGTAAACATCGCTCTTGCATGCTGTTCACTTAAGCTTTGCACTTCATGATTAACGTTTAAACGAAGGCCTGTATGCCAATTTTCATGCTGATTTTTGACTTTATTAAACCCAGCGAGTTCAAATGAAACAGAAGAAGTCCTAGACTGTGGCTTTTCGATCATAGGTTTATCATCCAATGATGAAAAATACCCTTTCGCCAGTGTGGTTAGAAATAACTTCCCTTCGTCAGAATATGCAACTTCACCCTTACTGATCGGTTCCTCAATAGCAGCCGCTAATTCACGCTGATTAAAGCCAAAAAATGAGGATAGTTCAAACTTAGAAAGCGGTGAAATATAAAGTGCTTTAAGCAAGAACTCTTTTATGAACGGAAAGCCTTGCTTACTTAAGTAAGAGTATTCAATGCCAAATGTTTCAGTAGGCACAATATAATCTACTTCATTAAATTCAATCGTTGTGTTTTCCATAAGAGTTATACCGCCTTCTTAAGTTTTTTGGTTGTAATGTCTACAAAGCGATACAAGTCTTCACTAGCGTTTTCTTCCATAAACTTAATAACCTTACCAAATGGCAATTGGCTATTCTTTCCTTGCCACATTCTCTTATCACCAACAATCACCAAACGATCCATTGCTCTTGAAAGACCAACATTGATTCGGTTGGGTAGTTTTAAAAAACCTGAACCTTGCTTTGGCTCTGAACGTGTTACCGATAAAATAATGACGCGATTTTCTTTGCCCTGATAACTATCTACGGTATCTATTTTCAATAATTTTGTAAGTTCATCAGACAAAGAGGCCTTTTTTACTTTCTGTCTGATACGCCTTTTCTGTTCGGCGTACATACAAATCACACCAATAGCAGCTTCACCTTCTTTTACTTGCTCAAGTAATGAATGAACAAAACTTTCATTTTCATCAACCTGTTTGAGCAAATCGACAATAGCATCAGCTTCTGCATCATTGTAAATGCTTCGACCAGAACCTGTTTGATGAGATGCTTTTTTATTTAAATTTGATGTATCAAGCCACGTTGTAGCTGAACTCAATGCTTCGGGCACATCACGGTAAATATCAGGGATCTTTCGTTCACCATTTTCTAACTCACCACCATAGAAACACTGAGAGACCAAAGTACCAATCGCAGGAGCCATTCGATACTGTACAAGCAGTTTCGCACCTACCTGTTTCCCATAATCACTTTCAAACGCACGAGCAAAATCACTTTCAATTAATTCATCGATATCATTCGATGATTGAATACCTAAATGTCTCGCCAACGCTTTCTTATGAGGATCGGTATAAAGAGGAGGTAACTGTTTGTGGTCCCCCACTAGTAGCACTCGTTTGCCAACCTGCATCGCAATTGCTAGCTCACTTGCAATAGAACGAGCCGCTTCATCAATAATGATCCAGTCATATTGATTACTTGCTATATCAATATTCCAGTTGCCAATACCAACACAAGTACCTGCAACCAGTTGTTTTGAACGAGCCAAAAATTCATCCATATTGGCATTTCCAGATTGCATAACTCGTATCATATCTTTCGACAATTTCACTAGTCGTTGAACTGAGCTAGAGATATTTAGCTCAATAGCATACTCTTGATTTAACTCTTTAATTAAGCCGTCATGAACATCTCTTAAGTTATCATGCCAATCTTTGTTGGTACGTATACTCTGAGGCAATCTACTGTTAATTAATGACTTTCTTTCCCCAATTTGTTTTTTAAGCTCTTTCTTCTGTTTAGCTACTATCTCTTTATCATCAAGTGCTATTAATGCACTTTGTTGCTCGGTAATGTGTGAGAGTATTTGCTTATCTAAGGTTAAATAGGCTTCTAAATAATCAGTTGGAGCTTTTAATGACTTAGCTAGGTTCAACACTCGATATTTTAATTGAGTTTCAAATTGTTCTACTTTTTGACTAACAATATTATCAGAATATGCGTCACGTAATGAGTGGGAAATGGTTGATTCACTTCGACTAAAACGCACAACATCAAGCTCCGTTTTTAAACGGCCACAGTGTTTTCGAATTCGTTCAGCAGCAGTATTCACGGCTTCATGTGACTGACTTACCAATAGAATTCGCTCAGTGCCTTGTTTTTCAATTAAGTAATGAACAAAAGCAGCAATAAATTCGGTTTTACCTGTGCCCGGGGGACCTTGCAGCATTGAAAGTGGGCCAAACCTTAGAAGCTTTTGAAAAGCTATTCGTTGTTTATCATTGAGCTTAATAGCATTACCGTTATCATCTTTTCGATCATAACGTTTAAAATCTTCATCGGTGACAGTTAAGTCATAGTCTGTAGGCGCTAAGTCACAGTCAGGCTCAAAGTAATCGGATAAATTTTCTACAACTGAGTCTTGTTCAAGAATACGAGTTAATGCGTTCTTTCGTTTATTGAAAGAAGACTTATCTGCTTTACTGCGAAAGAAAATGATATCGTCTTCAGTTAAGCGGTGAGCTCTCTTCGAATAGCGGGATAACTGCACTCTATTCAATCCTGAGGCCGATAAATTAACTTCGCCAATAAAGTAGTCCTCTTCATCATTAACGATAATTGCTTCAACCTGATCTTTAGCGGTAAAGCCATCAAGTGGATCTTTTTCAGCTTCGTATGACAGTATAAGGATATCTTTATCATCTTTATGTGTTCTTGGCTCGCCAATAAGCTCTACATATGGATGAGATTCAGTCTCTGTTTTAAGAATTGCCTTCCAAAGATCTTTGGTCGATATTGGCTTAACACTATGTTCAGCCTCAATAGTATCGGTGGGGGGCTCAACTGAAAGAGGCTCTACTTTTCTCTGTTTTAATTGAAATTGTTTAACTGCGTTTTCGAAACTATAAAACTGACGAATACGTCTATTGAGTGCTTCTAGATTACTTGCTCTACCTTGAGTGATACGAATAGCAAAAGGAAGCTCTAAAACAGCGTTTTCGATATCTCTAGGATAAATACTATCTCTTGTTTTAGGAGCTAAGCCATGTTCAAAAGTGAAACTTACTTGATCGAAGAAAAGCCTAAAGAAGCCACCTAATCCACAAAAGTTCATTACCAAACCCGAGGCTTTTTTATCACTGTCTTCTATCGAAACATATAATTTACCGTTATCAGGGTATATTGTTAGAGGATCAAAGCTTTCTCTTGCTCCTCCTATTTCAATATCAATCGTTTCAACCGATGGTTGTTCTGTTTTTTCTGGGTTTAAAACAGCATCTTTAAAACGAGTTAATTCTCTAAAGCCAAAATCAACATCTTCAAGTTCGTGAATAATAGCTTTGCTAACGGCTTCAAAGCTTGAGCTCTCAGTTCCCCAGTCAATTTCCAGTAGTTCTGCGCTTATTTTCATTACTGCATAATTATCACGTTCAAAGGCTGAACTGTTATCGATATCCGCAGGGCTATATTCAGTATTAAGCAACTCTTCTGCATCATGATGAAAATCTAAAACATCAATAATAAAAACGTCACCATGTTTATCTACCAGAACGTTCTCCGGTTTTAAGTCGCCATGTGCAATGCCTAACGAGTGCATATGCTCAATATGGGCAACTAAGCTTTTCACAATATCGTTTCTGCGATTACGCATACGGTAAGGTTCTATAGTTTCCCCTTCAATCCACTCATTGACCAAATACAACGAGCTATCTCGTGCGGTAATACCATAATCAACAACGGTGGGAATAAAACTTAAATTAAGGCTTTGCAGTTTTTCTACTCGCTCTAAAAACGATAACGTGCGAAGACCAAGACCAGCATTAATGTCAGTAGGATTAATATTATTCCAAACTTTTACTACACCAGTGACAGCTTTAAAGACTTCTTTTGAATCGTTTGCAGAAATTTCTTCTAATTCAGGGTGCAATTTGCTTATTTTGCTAGCCTTAACAAATCGCTCTAGCTCTTGCGTTGAAAAGCTAAAGGTAGCTTCTTTACTTGGTTCTTGTTCAACCAAAGCATCTAAAAACTCACCAGCATTAGCAAAATCTTTACCGTTAAGAGCTCTTAATAACGTGTCGCCATACCACACATCACATTGTGAAAGGTCAACCTCTAACGATTTTTCAAGCGCAGGTGTTAATCGTTTGGCTTCAAGAATTGACCACGCAATAATTGCAAGGCGAGAAACATCATAATGATAGGGAGTTAGCGAAGGCGTAGCTTGGTTGTATACCGATAGCTCATCTCGAACGTCACCCACGGTTTCTTTTTTGCGAACAAAGGCCGAAATAAAGTTTGAAAGCGCAACGCGCTGCCCAGTACTTAACCAAATACTGTGTTTACCAATGTCTCGGTGAGCGAGTTGTAGGTGGTGCAAGTCTGCAAAACGAGCGATTAACACCCTAACTAGGTTAACACGCTCATCAATGGATAAGTTTTCACCATAGGTAATAATAAAATCATTAAGGCGTTCATGGCCGTGAGGAAGCTCAACAACCTCGTTGTATTGTGAGGTTATCTTCTCTTTAGTCGGTATTGTTAGTGAAGAAACACAATGCTCGTATAACTCTCTATTTTCTCTTTTTATTTTGGTGAGTACTTCACGTTCACGAGAAGCAATCTTTATACGTCCATCAGGGGTTTTAGCATCATGATTTGATAGTTTATTAAAATCCCAGCTGCGGATAATGGCACGATCATTCTTATCGGCCTCACTTTGAGCAAAGTACTCTTTATATACTTCATTAGGGTGCTCAAAAATCTGCTCTTGCCCTAACCAGCCATCAACGGATAACGGCCTTGCTTCTACTTTCTTATCATTTAGCAGCAAGCTTTTCTCTAGCAGTGGGACATCGTTTAACAAAACTTCGGACTTAGAATGAGGGTCAAAGCGTTCATTAAATAGTTTCTGATTAGTGCATAACTTACAAAAGTCACTCAAGCTAAGTGTTTCAGCGAGTTCTTTTTGGTTTAAGCCAGAAAAGTTACTGTTGCCAGTCATCACGACTAACGAATATACACGTGGTGTGAAGTTAGCGTTGCTAAATTTTCCTGCAAATGGTTTAAGTAAATTTCTCAGTAAGAACTCTTTATTGCGAGTGACCTCAACAGGCGATTTCCCTCTATCTTCATTACCCCAAAACCATTTCCCTCTATTTGAAGTAACAGGTTTGCCGTTCCAGTGTTTAAGTTCAACAATAAGAATATTGCAGTGGGTTACTATCAGTAAATCTATTTCGCCTTGCTTATGTTTATTGACAAAGCGAAAACCTGCGTAACCTTTCCAGCCCTCGTTAAAGGACTTTTTTAAAACTTGTAGGGCTTCAAAACCCTGTCCTTTATTTGCACTTTTCTGCTTTTGCGCATTTGGGGTACTCAGCACATTTTCAATTTTTTTAATTGCATCGATTTCGTGGCGTTCAAGGCCACCATCCCAATATTTGATATCCATGTATTTTCTTATTGTTTACTCATCATTCAAGGAAAATCCACTTACACAAGGAGCGACATATAGAAGAGTCACAACGCACAGGCCTAAATCAAAATCGCCCTCATACTTTCAATTATATAGATCTAGCGTTTCTAAGTGGGGAGTTTAAGCTATTGCTTTTATTAAAATTATATTATTTACATGTACAACTCAAGTCATAGTCATAAGTTATACCACTTGCACGTCATTAGGCGTAACGTTTATCTCAACGTATCTAACTGAAGATATATGTTATCTATAAAAACGCTTAACGCTACCTTAAAGACGAATCACCACTCCTAGGGATAAAGCATAAATACGACCGCACAGCCTGCTAGCGGTTTGCCAACAAGCTGTGCTCTATCTTCTTACTCGGCTTCTGCCGCTTCAACGGCTAACAAGTCTGCCATGTCATTACCCTTATCACCTGAATGGGCTTTGACCTTTCTCACCTCTACGTATTTCTGTGAACGTAGTTCGTCGATTTGTTGCCATAGATGACGGTTCTTAACTGGCTTCTTATCTGACTTACGCCAACCTTTATCCTTCCAGTTATCTAACCAACCGTTATAACCCTTCACACAAAAGTCACTGTCTGAGTAGATGACGTCACCATCCTGTGCGTACTCTAGACCTTCGATTAAGGCCATTAACTCTAATTCTGCATTGGTGGTACTGCGTCTGATAGTAATGCTATCTTGATACTCCAGTTCACCGTGCTCATTAAAGGCTGCAATACCAATTCCACCCTGTGTGCATCCGTGTTGATTGTTTGGTGCCGCGCCGTCTACGTAAATTGAAAAACTCATTTAATTTCTCTCTCTAATTGAAAAGGGAGCCTTCATGGGCTCCCTGTTGATGTGATAACTGTGTTCGTTGTTGTTTGTGGTTAGCTTTGGCTTTCTCGCAGTGCTAGACGCTGTTCCATCCATTCTTCGATTTCACTCTCTACCCATGCGACAGCGCGCCCACCCAGTGACACCGTTTTAGGAAAGGTATTCTCTTCCATAAACTTATAGATGCTTGAACGACCTAATCCCGTTAACGCTATTACTTCTTTCAGTCTTAAGAATCTCATTGGGAATAGCCTCCTGTTTGTATATACCCATGAGATGAGCCACCGCTGTAAAAAAATGCAGCAGCCCTAACCTGAGTTAACGCTGACTCCCCCCGAAACTCCTTCTACGATCACCAAAATGCTTCGTATCTTCTTTAGCTAAATAACTCACATGCTTAAACAGCTCATCAAATGCATCGTCAAAGTCATCGGAGTTACGGTTTAAGCGATGAATAACCACGCTGTCACTATTCTTTCTCTTTGAGAAATGTACTAATCCATTTGCCTCGTCATAATCAACACCGACGACTCTCGCCCATGCCTCCACGATAAAGGAGCCTAAATTATCATTTGGCGTTTGAGTTTGTCCCAACCAGTTAAATCTGTCCTTATTGAACATGAGTAATAAGTGATAGTGGTCATTCATTGAGGTAGAGCGCTCTCTAACCCACACATTTCTAACTTTGCAGGGATGAACCCTACCACCCTCTTGTCTTTTTTTTCGCTTGCCAGAGTAAGCTATCTGTGACTGCAACGAGCGGATAAAATCGGTGATGACATTGCCACACTCTTCATTGGCTCTTAGCTTTGGAAATCTCAAATCTACACGGATAGCCATGAGGCGAGGATAGTCATCTAATGCTCGTTCAATGGTGGCGTGCATTTTTTCTAAGTAGTCGAGGTACAGTGGACCGTGTGCAGTCTGGATAGGATGACCAAGAAAGGTTTTCTTAATGGTGAGTCTAAGGTTTTTGTTTTTTCGAGAACGTACATTCATTGCTATCTATTCCTATGTTGAGGTTCATAGATAGGTCGATGCCGTTATTTATAATGGTGTACTGTGAGTCACTTGGTGTGACTCAGTAGACGGAGTAATCTGATGGTGTTAATTGATGGTTTAGTAATACTAACCAGACAGACATTGGTGATATTTCGTTATGTGCATCATTCTTTCATTTTGCACACATCAACTCATTGTCATATACAATAATTAGAGAAAACATATAGCTAGCATATGCATAACACGACGGTTAATGAGGTTTAAGTTGCTTGCAAGTTAAATGAAATTAACGGAAAAAGCAGTTATTTTTCATGAAGCATCCGCATAACTAATTATGCATTTAGAGTTTCATTCAACTCATCCCGCCTTCACATTTCCACTTAGAAACAAGAGATATCCCTGATGAAAAATGCTAACATTATTTTGTAACAATTAAATAAAAACACACACCCGACTAGGTATAGGTTAAGAGAAATTAAATTGCTAAATCTTTGCTATTAAATTGTCGATTTATATCTCAATACTGTTATAAATCCCACTAAAAACTTGCTCAAAATTGCCACGAAATCTCCAGAGAATAACCATGCATAAAAAAAGATTAACTAGATTTCTTAATGATACTGAAACACGCCTCCGCTTTTATGTTCTTTATCTCTCTTATTCCGACGATAGAAAAGAACACAGTGACTTTCGTGATCTGGCCTTGCTCAATTATCAAGAGCTACAACATCGTTTCATTGAAGGGATTTCTTCAGACCTGATGATCAATATTGCCGCACTAGACAAAGGTGATTTATCAACTACACAAGAGCAGAAATTGGATGAATTACTAAATAAACTACACGACGAATCAGTCGATTACTTAATTACAAGTGAGTTCACCTCTTGGCTAAAAGGTGATCGAGAGAAATACTTCTTCCACTCTATGCTCAAGATGATGGTGATGACTAAAGTCAATTTGGTTGCCTCACCAGATGATGTCAAAATCATTGGTGATCGATTATGGCCTCGCCTCAAAGACAAACAACATTTAGACGAGATAGAAGAACGTAAAAAAGAAGCGAAAAGACGTGCACTAAACCGACTTCATAATCAAAAGATTGCTTTAAGCGAACTCAGCTCAGAAGCTGAAAAAATTTTTAAACAAGATGAAGAAAGAAGAAATACAGCAGAACAACGAGAGTTCAATAGGATATCTCGAGATCCCACTCTACAGGCAATAGAATTAGTTTGCAGGTTATGCCCTACTATTGATAAGCAGAGTGACATAATCATTATCAACTACCTAACTTACCTCTGCATATCAAGAGAGCTTGCTCTCACAACAGTACAAGAGCTTTTGTTAAGAATCAGGTCAATGTATATCCAAGCATGTGAGAATGTATCTTTAAACTGGGATATTTTAAAAACCGAAAATGAAAGATTGATCAATAAAACCTATGACCGTTTGCAGAGTCAATATAAAATTTCTAATCTTTTATTTCCAACAAGCGATACAAAGATTAGGAAAAGATGCACGATAACGACTCTAGACTTATTATTCATCACATCAACTAACTTCTCCCATCGCCTAAAGCTTTTAACCGATAAGTTTTCGTCAGATAAAGCGAATAGCGAAGATTTCCAAATCGCCTTAAATGAAAAGCAATGGGAGATGCTTGTAGAACTAGCGAAAGGCGATACAAAACCAAAAATTAATCGCGCACTCAACAAGCTACTCAAAGATGCTTACAAGATTCGTTTTAACAAAAGAACATAGGTGATTACTGCTCATAAATAACGATTGTGTGATTTAAGTCACCTAATTCTTAGGTATTCCAAAAAGTACTCCATGCGAACTTAAAAAATCAATAACTGAATTAATATCAATCACTTAAATTACAAGCTCAACTCCCGCCAGCCCACCAAACGTTTGGAAAAGGCCACCTTTGGGTGGCCTTTTTTGTATCCAAAAAAACCAAAACACTCCATATTAAACAACTACTTAGTTACTAGTCTTTTCTCAAGGCATCTCATATTGTCTCAGAACTTCTCACATTTTTTGTACCCAATTTATTACCCTATACTGAACTCCATAAACTCATTGGGTAAGAATATGGAGTCGAGAATGTCTAGGTCTACAACGCAGATAACAGATAAAGAAGTCCGGAATGCCAAGCTAAAAGATGGTTAGTATATACTGTCTGATGGAGATGGCTTGCAGCTTCGAGTTCTTAAAAATGGAACCAAGTCATGGAGACTCTTATACAAAAATCCAGAAACAAGAAAATCAGCAAGTTTAAGCCTTGGCACATACCCTTCATTATCAATAGCCAATGCTAGAAAGCTAACTAGAGAGCAACGAGAATTAATTGCACAAGGCATTGATCCAAAAGCTCATAAACTGAAGATACAGAGCGATAAACCAGAATTCTTTACTTAATGTCAGCAGAGAATGGTTTGATATTAAAAAAACAGAAATTACACATGACTATGCCAACGATATCTGGCGTTCATTGGAGCTCCATGTTTTTCCTTACTTAAAAAACCATCCCGTCTCAACGTTAACGGCTCCAACTGTAATAGATGTACTCAAACCACTTGAAGCAAAAGGTTCATTGGAGACTTTAAAAAGAGTTTCCCAGCGTTTGAATGAGATCATGACGTTTTCAGTCAATTGTGGTAAAGCTCAATCCAACCCACTCCAAGGAATAAAATCAGCATTTAAGAAGCCTAAGAAAGAAAACATGAAGTCTCTGAAACCAGAAGAACTTCCAGATTTGATGAACGCTATTGCAAACGCAAGTATAAAACGAACAACTAGATGTTTAATTGAGTTTCAGCTACACACGATAACTCGACCTAACGAAGCTGCTGGAGCGAAATGGGCGGAATTTGATCTTGAGAACAGAATTTGGACAATTCCAGCGAATAGAATGAAAAAACGTCGAGAACATAGAATACCGCTAAGTAAAGAAGTTTTAGTACTTCTAGATAAAATGTATGCTGTTTCCGGACGACAAGAATATGTCTTTCCTGCTGATAGAGATCCAAGAAAGCCTACCAATAGTCAAACAGCCAACGCCGCACTAAAAAGAATGGGATTTGCAGGACGACTTGTTTCACATGGACTAAGAGCAATTGCAAGCACTACCCTGAACGAGTACGGTCATCATGATTCAGATCTAATAGAAGCGGCTCTAGCTCATGTGAGCGATAACGAATCTAGACGCGCATATAATAGATCTGACTATTTAGAGAGAAGAAGAAAAGTCATGGACTGGTGGAGTGGATGGATCTTAAAAGCATCCAACGGTTCTTTCTCTATGGTAAAAGCCGCCTAAAAAATAGAACCACGGTTTTAAAGTTGGGGTTAAAAGTCTATATAATTTCATGATATTAATTTTTTATTATTTTTTTTTAGCGTCCGAGAGGCTCAGAGCGAAGTTCTGAGGCCATGTTATTTTCTACACTATGAAGTAGGGATAACAAAGGTTTTAGTCCATTCTGTTGCGTTTTGTGGCGTTTTAGAGAGGGTTTTGAAGTTGACTTCTTTCTCTCAAAGCGTATTATACTCGCCCCATACGTTCGGTATTGACCTCCCCGTCATTCCGTCATAAAGTAAATCCACAAGCTTAAATAGATTAACTTTCAACAGACATGTTGATTTTTTTGTATCTAAAGCTCGTAGAATTGACATCCTTGGCTTAGACAACCTTGGGTGATCTTGAGGAGATAGACGCCCTCAGGATATAAAACAAGTCAGCGATAAAGGTGCGGACAGCCCAGTTGACAACAAGCATCTAGCCTGCCATTTCTTCATGTGGCGGGCTTTTTGCGTTTTTTCAAATCAATAACTTGCGGTTTCCTATCTATGGTGTTATTATTCCCTGTGGATTCATACAGCAACCACTGTATCTAGTGGTTTATGAGCCCACAAGCTACTAGATGTAGTAGCCAAACAGCGGAGTAGATGTCTAACTACTCTTGTCCAAATCAGTCTTTATGAAGAGGAATATTCCAATGACTGACTTTTACCCTAGTAGCCTAGCTACAACAATGCCAAGCGCCTCGCGCGTTGGCTTCCCTCTTGCTCATTTGTCTAAAAAGACACTAGATGGGTACTCTCTTTGGTGGCGCAAGCGAAAAGATGGAAAAGTAGCAAAAGCTGCTCTTGTGTTATGTGCTATTGCTCAAAACCAAGGCATCAAAACTAACGAAATCCGCAATCTCGCGGACGCCTGTAGTAATCCTGCTGACTCAATTCGAGATATCAATAAAAAGCTGATGAATAAGGGCTTAATGATTATTCGTATGGATCCGGTAGGCGTTGCTCCAAATGAAAGTTGCCACCATTGGTTCCTAATTGAAGCTCCGATCCAGCAA
The DNA here is from genome assembly GCF_005146325.1 of Vibrio genomosp. F6. Classification (NCBI taxonomy): domain Bacteria; kingdom Pseudomonadati; phylum Pseudomonadota; class Gammaproteobacteria; order Vibrionales; family Vibrionaceae; genus Vibrio; species Vibrio genomosp. F6. The sequence continues at coordinate 18,958 of NZ_SYUT01000091.1, forward strand.
GTATCAGTAAAGATGTCCTCCAACGATCCTTTATACAACACTTAATCTGAGTAAGAGTGGAACAAAAAGCACCATACTTACATGGTGCTTTTTGTTAGTTAACTATGTAAAAAGCACTTCAAACATCATACGATTAATGAACAAAGCAAATATATTGTAGTGTTATGTATCACTAATTAAATATACACTAAACCAATCTGTTGCACGTATTTTACAGGTTTGATCTGCTCCAGTAAGACTGGACACCGCATTAAGCGACATATTGTTTTTCAAAGTTAATTGGGCTTAGATACCCAAGAGCACTGTGCCTTCTTGTTCGATTATAATCAACTTCGATGTATTCAAAGAGTGCTTGGCGCATCTCTTCTCGCGTCATTATCGGCTCGTATTGGACGGCTTCTACTTTCATTGAGTGGAAAAAGCTTTCAACACAGGCATTATCCCAGCAATTTCCCTTCCTACTCATACTTTGTTTTAAATTATGGCCTGAGATTAAGTATCTGTAGTCTTTTGAACAATATTGGCTACCTCTATCACTATGGATAATCACCCCTTCGGGCATGCCTCTACGGAACAATGCCATTGATAGCGCATCACAGACCAGAGTTGCGGTCATTCTGGTGCTCATTGACCAACCAACGACTTGCCGTGAGTACAAGTCGATAACAACCGCTAAATACATCCAACCTTCGCTTGTCGCTAGATAGGTAATATCTCCAGCCCATTTTTGGTTCGGTGCTGTTGCATTAAAATCTTGCTCAAGCAAGTTCGGGGCAACAGGAAGTCTATGCTTGCTGTCTTTCGTACATTTGAACTTACGGGCGGCCTTCGCGACTAAGCTCTGGCGCTTCATGCTCGCGGCAATGATTTTTACATCGTGCTTATTACCATTTGCCTCTAGTTCTTTTTGAATGCGCCTTGCACCGTCGCGTTCCTTTTTATCATCAAAGACTTCACGAACTTTGCTATCAAGCTGCTTTCGGTTTTCGTTGCGTTGGGTTGGGTTGGGTGACTTTATGCCGATTATCAACCCAATAATAAAACCCACTTCGAGAAACCCCAAACACCTTAGCCATACGGACAATCCTATACTGCATCAGGTGTTCGAGCATAAACTCATAGCAATCTACTTTAGATTTTTCGCGAAGTAGATGGCGGCCTTTTTTACGATATCTAGCTCTTCAGCTTGCTCAGCCAATAACCGTTTGAGTTTGGCATTTTCAGTGGCGAGCTCCCTTTCTCTATCGCTGATTTTCGCATCTATTTTGACGGCTTTACGCCACCCATAAATTTGAGATTCATACAACGATAGCTGTCGTGCGGCAGCAGCGACACCGACTTTTTCTGCTAACTTAAGTGCTTCGGCTTTAAATTCAGGAGCATGTTTGATTCGTGTTTTCTTAGTTGTCATTGTTCACCTCGTTAGTGATTGTACTCACTTAACTCAGTGTCCAAAACTTCTGGTGCGGATCATTTGCTCTGGATTCACAGGACTAGACAGTAACTCATTTCGTCTTTTCTCAAGCTGAGATAGCTCGGATTTCAACTGTTCAATTCTTTGATTTACTGACTCAATCTCATCCATGCTAAATATCACCCTGTAATATAGATAAGTCAAAGCTAAGGCTTTGACCCCTCTACTTTATCCCCTAAAAGGTATATACCTTGCATTATCCCCTTAAAGGTATAATACTGCGTATATCCCTTTGTCGGGATAGTATAGCCCATACCCTCTAGTGCGGATAAAACTTCATTGTAAGGAGTGACAACTTGTGATTTATAGCCCACAACAATTAGCCAATACCTTACTGCTCATACGCCAAAAAAATAAGTGGACTCAATCTGAACTGGCAAAAAAAGTAGGGATAAAACAAGCAACCATTTCGAACTTTGAAAATAGACCAGAAAAGGCAACTATTTCAACAATGTTCAAGCTCATCCAAGCATTAGAACTCACTCTTAAAATCGAAACAAAAGATGCAAAAAACAGTCAAAGTACTGTTGATGAGGAAGATTGGTAATGCAGCAACTTAATGCCTATATGAATGGTGAGTTAGTCGGTACCCTAATAAAACAAAACAATGGCTCTCATGAATTTCAATATAATGAGTCTTGGCTAAGTAACGACAAATCTCGCCCATTATCTTTATCTCTTAAACTACAAGTACCTACGATAACTTCTGATGCCGTTATCAACTACTTCGACAACCTACTACCAGACAATATTGCTATACGTAATAGGATTGTTGCTCGCTATCAAACAGCTTCAAACCAGCCTTTTGATCTTCTAAAGGAAATTGGTAAAGACAGCGTAGGTGCCATTGCTCTGCTCCAACCAAATCAACCATATATCGAGAACAAACTATCATACGAACTTCTTGATGAATCTCGGCTTGAAAAAATCTTAGCTGCCCATCATTCCGATATTCCATTAGGTATGATTAAGGAAGAAGATGACTTCCGAATATCTGTTGCTGGCGCTCAAGAAAAAACCGCATTACTAAGGTTGAATGAAACTTGGTGTTTGCCCAAAGGGAACACACCTACAAGCCATATCATTAAACTGCCTATTGGTGAAATTAAACAGCCCACCTCTATTTTAGATCTGACTGAAAGTGTCGAGAATGAGTTCATCTGTATTGAGTTAGCTAGAGAGCTGGGGTTTGATGTTCCGAAAGTTGAGATCATCACAACCCATAATTATAAAGCCATTGCTGTTGAGCGCTTTGATAGACGTTGGATTAAGGATCGTACGCAACTATTGCGCCTTCCTCAGGAAGATATCTGTCAAGCTAAAGGGATCCCTTCATCTATAAAGTACGAAATTGATGGGGGACCAGGAATAGCCGATATTATGAAGCTACTTGAAGGCTCATCAAATGCACTGGAAGACAGATATAACTTCATGAAGTTTCAAGTTTTCCAATGGGCTATAGGCGCTATTGATGGGCATGCAAAGAACTATTCAATATTTATTGAAAAGCAAGGTAGTTATCGTTTAACGCCTTTTTATGACATTTTGTCGGCTTACCCTATCACAGGAAAAAAAGGGCTGAACATCAGAAAGTTAAAGTTAGCAATGGGGTTAAAAGCAAGCCGTGGTAAGAAATACCAGATAAGCAAGATCTACTCTCGCCACTTTCTTGATACCGCCAATTCAGTTGGCTTTAATTCTGATAGCATGCAAAGCATATTGGATGACATGCAAACTGAATTACCTAAAGCAATTGAGCGCCTCGCTGCCCGCTTACCTGAAGGTTTCCCAAAACACATAACCGAAGCTATCTTTGATAACTCTATTGCTATGCTTAACAAATTAAATTTGAGCAAGAACTAGATCGAGAAGATAGAGCTTGATGTGCTTTATTGAGCACTCAGATCAAAGATCATATAGAGCACACAAAAACAAGAATTGGTATTAATCTAAAACTGAGCTAACCAATAATAGAAGGCAGAAGAACTCGTGCTAGGTCACTACAATCCTATATAACGAAGTGTAAGCCACACTTTAGATACCTCAAAGCCTCATGGATTCAACCTAACACCCATCAGTAAGCGTCGAGACCTCTCTAAATACAATACTGCTTCCGTCTTGCTGGAAAACATAAAACGCGAGGCATTTATCTGCAACGGTTTTTCCTCTTGGGATAAAAAACATCCCCCAACCAGGGTAGCCAGGTAAAACACGACTCGCAGGCGTTTGATCGACAACACAGATAGAGGCTTCAGTGCATGGCGTTGTAAGCGATGCAGGGGTGTAATAACCATTACCTAAATAAGCAATATCACTATTCATCAGTGACGCGATATTATTATCCCAAAGCTCTTGCGGTGTGCCGAAGTACGTATTGATGTTTACGCCACCAACATCAACAGCAACATTACTTGGTGAGTAGACCACCGGA
>NZ_SYUT01000092.1:0-2370 GCF_005146325.1 Vibrio genomosp. F6
GTATCCGCCCCATGAACCCACGGGGCGACTTGTCAGTGTTTGAAGTTCCAAGGCAGGAGTGCGTCGATATCAGGCTCAGCTTTCGCCAGCTCTTTCATGCACTTGACCATGTAGTCGTAGAGGATAAGACCGTTGGCTTTCGCGGTCTCGATGATGCTGTAAAGCATCGCGCTCGCATCAGCACCGTTTGGTGTGTTAGAGAACAGCCAGTTCTTCCTGCCAATGACCAGTGGTTTAATTGCGCGTTCAGCGCGATTATTATCAATAGATAAGTGACCATCGTCGATATAACGAATAAGCTTTGACCATTGCCCAAGCGTATATTTTATCGCTTTGCCTAGTGGGCTAGAGCCAATCACCTTCTGGGTCGTCATCCATTGGTAAAGCTCATCCAGTATCGGCTTGGCAAGCGCTTGACGCTCTGCTTTTCGCTCTTGGGCAGGGCACCTTTTAGGCGTGATTCTATCCCGTAGAGTTTTTGGATTTTAGCCAGCGCCTTATCAGCCTTGCCTGATTTACCTTTCCCTTGAAGCTTCTTCGCATCCATGAACTTGCGACGAGCATGCGCTAAGCACCCTACATTGGTGACGTGATGCAGACCATCATAAGCCGCGTAGCCATCGGTTTGTAGATAACCGTTGTAGTCACCTAAAAAGTCCACGGGACACGCCCTCGCGCGACTGTTTTGATAGTCGTACAAGGCAATATTTTTCACATTCGGCAGTGCCGATTCGGGTGAGTCAGCGCCTGAGCAGTAGAGCCACATATAACACTTCTTCTCTTCTTTGAGCACATTGAGCGGCGTTTCATCCGCCTGAACCACCACTTGTTGAAGCAGGTTCTCCTTCAAGGCCGCATACAGCGGGGCGAACTTCTCACTGACTTGGATAACCCACCTTGCCATGGTGGTGCGTGATAGCTCGATACCCGACTGGGTAAACAGCGATTCTTGGCGATAAAGTGGCATCGCGTATTGGTATTTGCCAAGAATGATGTTGGTCAGCAAGCTTTCTGTGGCGAAGCTTTTAGGGATGAGACTCTGAGGGGATGGCTTCTGAACGATACGACTGCTGTCACCTGTTTTCTCGCACTGGCGGCAAGCGTACTTAGGACGAACATATTCCAACACTTTGAGTACCGCTGGCGTGAACTCTAGCTTCTCGCTGCGGTCTTCACCGATTTTATGCAGGCTATGATTGCAGCAAGCGCACTGCTTTTCATGGTCGTCTACATCAAGTTCGATAACCTCACGAGGCAAGGTCTTAGGCAGAGGTTTACGTTTACCGCGCTTTTTCGTTGTGGTCGTGGTTGTCACCTCAACCTCGTCTTCTTTAACGGCTTCACACTCCGCTTCGTTGAAGAGGTCACCTTGTGATTCATCGTAAGGCTTTAATGCCTCCGAGCGTTTCGCGAACTGACGGTCGAAGGCGAGTTTGAGTTGTTCAAGCAGCGATTGGCGCTCTTGTTTCCACTCATTTTTCTCCGACATCAGAGCAGCTACCATCGCTTGTAGCTCGGCAACATCTTGGCTTTCTGGGTTGATATTTGGCGTCTTTTTCATAGCATTGATTATACTAAAATCGTGCCGTTAACGCTTGGAGAATAAGGCTTTATTCTCGATTAACTCATTGTAAAATCGTTTATTTTGATGGGTTCGTGGCCGATAATTGTGAAGCCTGAAAGCAGTCTATCAAGCTCAAATTGAGTGAGGGTAAACACCTGATTTTTCTCTTTTGAAGGCCACTTATACTTGGCTTTTTCAAGGCGTTTATACCAGAGGGCGAAGCCTGTTTTATCCCAGTACAACACTTTAATCTTATCGCGCTGTTTATTGGTAAACAGGAACAGCGCACCGCTGCCAAGAGGCAAGTCAGTATCATTTTCGATAATCGCTGCAAGGCCGTTGATGGACTTTCTAAAATCGACGCTTTCACGATAAAGGTAAATGTCTGGAGCGCTGAGCATACCTTTCATGACAACGCTCCAATGAGTTCAGCAAGATAGGTGGCTGGCGTGCCTTGAGGAATGCTCAGCTCCACATCATTGATGAGAAGTGTCATGTTCGCCGTAGCTATCTGGGCCTGATACTTGGTTGTCTTTTCAACGATTTCGGCTCTAACAAATCCGACAGATTCCGATTGGTTTGCTGTTTGGAGTTGACGCCGTTTGGCGAAGAACGTGGATAAACTCAGTCCATGCTCTTCACAAAAAGCGCGTTGGGTAACACTGCTACTTTCATATTGTTCAAACAGTGATTGCCATTCTAGGTTGGTGCGTCGTTTTGCCATTTCAACTCTCCTTTGGGTTGGAGAGATGATCTTATTCTTCGTGCTGAAAGATTAGAATGCGGTGTTCATGACACGCTTACGT
>NZ_SYUT01000093.1:0-272 GCF_005146325.1 Vibrio genomosp. F6
TAGTTTCGAGCTGACGACCGAGTTTAGTCAGTGTTAAGTCAGAGCCGTCAAGCACACTTTTTGTGGCAAGTATCAGAGAATTAACGCGTTTTTTGTGAATGGAGGGGCATTGGTTTTGTATAGTTTGCTGTAGAATCTGAATATCGTGCATCGTTAGTCCATTTGTTCGAAATGTGTGTTTGGCGATATTCATTAGATCAAAGACAGCGATGCGCGTCTACCTCATTGTTTTTACGGTTAATTATGAGGGGATTCGCAAGAATTGGGCGTTA
>NZ_SYUT01000094.1:0-640 GCF_005146325.1 Vibrio genomosp. F6
CGCAAGAATTGGGCGTTAGGGCTACAAGGAAATTATGGCACTTTATTTTATTATCGAAAACGAAGACCTAATTAATCAGCGAATTAAAATCGGAATCAGTAAAGATCCAGTTAAACGTCTAAAAGCTTTGCAAACGGGGAATTCGAGAAAACTTGCCTTAATGGGTTGGATTGACAGTGGTACTGATCGTGAACTTGAAACACAACTACACAAGAAGTACAAAGAGCAACGTGTAATTGGGGAATGGTTCGAAATAAACCATGAAATTGTACTCGATTTATTAAAAGCGCATAGTCACTGCAGTTATATCAAAAAACAAACTAACGCAGGTGAATTAATCGGTTATGACAGGCATGGGATTCCCGAATATGAAGATACGTGGGAATGGGGAACACTCGATAATTCAGACTATTGTCCTGGGTGCGGTAGTAGTCTAGGACTTAGTTACAATGAAAACTATGGTGGTGAACGCTGTTTAAAGTGTGGTTTCACCGTGTAGTTGCAGCCCTAACAAAGCGTTTAAGACGGATTCCCAACGCTTGGCATTTTCGGTTTGCTTTGAATTTTGTGTTTACGGCACAATGGTTTAGGCAGGGTGCTCTGCGTTGCTCACCACTTAACGCGGCGTTGATATGACCCC
>NZ_SYUT01000095.1:0-1124 GCF_005146325.1 Vibrio genomosp. F6
AGGGGATCCGTCAGCGCCCAATTAAGTTGCAGACCAACGCAAACCCGAACCTAAAGCAACGCGCCGATTACACCCAAACTGTTTGGAACTGAAAATGCCACGCGTTGGCTGTCAGCTTAAATTGTTTGTGTACGCCCAGCATGGGCATGAACTAATGAGGTGAAAGTCCTCTGTAGGAAAATCACCATTCAATATTCAACTTGTTGATATTAAATGTTAACTACTAGCAAATGGCAAGGGCTTTTCCGCGAGGAACGGTCTGAAGGAAGCCGCTGGCAAAACTGCGAGGTGATGAACAAGAACATCATACTAGGCGTAGGTCAGAGGCGAGTTGGCACAAGACGACGAAGCCAAGTGATTTAATGACCACCGTAAATGATGCAGTTGCGCAGTGAAAGTTCATGTCCTTATCTGGGGAGATCTGCTTAACAGGCGATCGTTAACCTTACCAGCTTGGCCGCTGGTTCAACTGGCCTGGCGCGTGAGTATCATCAACTTACGCGAGCGAAACCGATGAACAACGATAGCTCTTTACGAGGTAACTCGTTAAGTGATTAAGCAGAAGTCAGCAGACGGCATAGTAGCCAAACGCCCATCGTAATGGTTGGGACAAGGTGAAGGCCTGAACATTTAGAAGAAGGAGGAGTCTTGTCAAACTTGTCGATACCCACTACGCCGACAGGCGATTACTATCAACAGCGTAATGATAGGCAACCATCTTTCAACAGCGATCTATTCACTCAATTACTCCAACCTGAGAATTTACAGCGTGCATGGCGTCAAGTTAAAGCCAACAAAGGTGCGGCAGGTATAGATGGCATGACCATTGATTCCTTCCCTCCTTGGCTGCAACAAGGGGGCTGGCAGCAATGTAAATCTCAACTAGAATCTGGTGAATATCAACCCTCAGCGGTCAGACGTGTAGAGATCGATAAACCCGATGGCGGTAAACGAAAATTGGGGATCCCTACCGTTATTGACCGAGTAATACAACAAGCCATTGCTCAAATACTCACGCCTCTGTTTGACCCATTCTTTTCGACTAACAGCTTTGGCTTTAGGCCGAACAGAAATACCAAACAAGCGGTACTGCAAGTACGGGATACCGGTGTTTTTCAAGGTAG
>NZ_SYUT01000096.1:0-641 GCF_005146325.1 Vibrio genomosp. F6
ATCAGTTGACCACTACATGAATTACGTACATAACAAACAATTTAAGAGTGACTCCTAACGCTTGCCGATTTTACTCTGATTTGAATTTTGTGTTTACGGCGCAATGGTTTAGCCTAGGTTTTTAGCGTTATCGCACCTTAATTGGGCGTTATGTGAATCCAAAGGATTTGAGTATATGAAGAAGTTTTTAGTAATATTTGTGGCAGCTTTGTGCCTGATTTCAGTTGGTGCGCAAGCCAATGATCATAAATTGAAACAGGCATATGAAAACCATCAAAGTGATTTTCAAGTTCAGGGGGTTGGCACTGTAATTCGTTTATTACCCGATGATAATGATGGAAGTCGACATCAAAAATTCATCATAAGACTGAAAAGTAAACAAACCTTACTTGTTGCTCACAATATCGATCTTGCGCCTAGAGTTTCTAACTTAAGGGTAGGCGATCGAGTTCAGTTTTACGGTGAATATGAATGGAATAAAAAGGGTGGTGTAATGCACTGGACACACCACGATCCTAACAATAGACATTCGCATGGTTGGTTAAAGCACAACGGTAAAAAGTACGATTAAAAATTCACATAACAAACAATTTAAGAGTGACTCCTAACGCTTGGCGAGTTTACTTCGATTTGAATTTTGT
>NZ_SYUT01000097.1:0-499 GCF_005146325.1 Vibrio genomosp. F6
AACCGGAGTGAAATCGCTAAGCGTTAGGAGTCACTCTTAAATTGTTTGTTATGTGAATTGAACTTTAAATTGGCTATCAAAATTATGACGCTTTAATGACTCATAAATTTGATTTATCTCTTCTCTGGATATTTTTTGTAAATCAATTTGATAAGAACTAAAACGAGCCTTGATACTGATGATTGATCCATCAACTTCTACACTCTCAAGACGATTTAAAAATTCATCTGGAATATCACTCCCAGTATGACTAACCTTAGTTCCACGTTCGTCTTCTGGCAGGGCAAACTCACCGATTAACTGTCTATGCAAAAGAAGAGTTTCGATATATCCATCACCGATGTCAATTGCAAAGGAAATCATTAAATCATTTTCAGTTTCTTCAATATCAATAAAGCTAACTACTTCCATTACTTTTACCTCGATACTATAGGATTCACATAACGCCCAATTAAGGTGCGACAACGCTATAAAACCCAAACTAAACCATTGCACCGTA
>NZ_SYUT01000098.1:0-2886 GCF_005146325.1 Vibrio genomosp. F6
GTGCGGGCAATATAACAAAGCATTTAAGAGGGATTCTCAACGCTTGGCATTTTTGCTTCTACTTCAAATTTAGTGTTTACGGTACAATGCTTTAGGTTGGGTGGCAGCGTTGTTCACCCCTTAATGCGGCGTTATACAAATGATCGCAACTATATGGTATGGTATTCCTATTATTTTCTTTTGGTAAGATTCATGATTATAGATACAGCTATAGCAGAAAAATTGGAGTTCGATTTAACTCCTTATGAAAAAAAGCAAATCAAACTTGTCCGAGATTGGAAGCTTGAAGAGCCGTCAGTTATTTCAAAAGGTATTGGCTTCGTTCTATCACCTTTAACCTGGTTAGTTAACCAGGTTGTACCAACCGCTGCGATTAAGGGGATTTTAGATTTTTCTTCTACGGCTGCTGAGTGGTTAACTGATACTAACGATATTCTACGTGATGCAAAGGTTACGGCGATCACCGATCTAAAATATAAGGATTTGGAGCTTTCTGATGACCTTGCAAATGAAATCCATAACTGGGCTATAGGAATAGCGACTGCCGAAGGTGCTGGAACTGGAGCAGCTGGTGTTGCTGGTATAGCGGTAGATATTCCTGCAATCATTACCTTAGCGCTTAGAACAATTCACAAAATTGGTATTTGTTACGGATTTGAGGTTAAAACTAAAGAAGACAGAGAGTTTGTGTTGGCAATTCTGTCGGCTTCTGGTGCAAATGATATGTCTGAAAAAGTTGCAGCTTTAACTACCTTGAGAACCATTGAAGTTAATATCACAAAGCAAACGTGGAAAAAAATGGCACAAAAGGCAGCAGAAGATAAAATGTGCCAAGAAGCTGCAATTATGAGTATTAAAACACTAGCTAAACAATTAGGTATTAATCTTACAAAGAGGAAGGCTTTACAGGCAATTCCTGCAATTGGTGCTGTAGTAGGTGGTTCTGTTAATGGTTGGTATATTAAAGAAGTTGGTTGGGCTGCACGTAGAGCATTCCAAGAGCGTTGGTTAATAGAAAACAAAAAAATCATAGAAATCAATTAGTATTTGTATAACAAAGCATTTAAGAGGGATTCTCAACGCTTGGCATTTTTGCATCTACTTCAAATTTAGTGTTTACGATACAATGCTTTAGGTTGGGTGGAGGCGTTGTTCACCCCTTAATGCGGCGTTATATGCCAGTGATTAGAAAGTCGATAGCAGCTATGATTTCATTTCTGAAAGTGCTCAATTCATTGACTGGTTCACGTAATATTGTTGTTGGTACGCTAGCCATTTGATGGGTTAAGATCACGAAGTCACCTTCATCAATGTGGATTACAGGGCAAAGGTGGCTAGGTGCTTTCTTTTCTAATAGCTCGATAGGTGTTAGTGGTATAACTAAGCGAGTATTTAACGTATCAAGCAACTCACTTTGAACATCAACAAAGTAAGGGTATGCGGTAGCGGTGCTTTTATCGTTGTTTTGGTATAGTGAAAATTGTGACATTAGAATACTCGGTAAGAATCGGAAAATAACCCATGATTTTCAGTAAGTTCATTGCATGCGTGAAGCGCGTCTGAATTTTGCTCAAGCCATTCTGTTTTAAGACGCTGGCTTACTTCTTTTTCGAGTGCTTTTTCCATTGTCGCTGAAAGATTTATGTTTAGTCGTTTAGCTTCAGCAAGTAATTCGCTATTCAAGCTCAAATTTGCAGCTTTCTTTGGTGTTTGTGTGCTATATGTATTTCTCATAATGGTAACCTATGCGTGTTTTGTATGCGCATGAAGTATAGGTGCAAAATAAGCATATAACAAACAATTTAAGAGTGACTCCCAACGCGTGGCGGTTTCACTCCGATTTGAATTTAGTGTTTATGGTGTAATGGTTTAGTTTGGGCGTAATAGCGTTGTCGCACCTTAATTGGGCGTTATATTTTGAGGAAAACATGGGAAAAATCATAGCTCGTAAAAATAGTGGTAAGCATGAAGGTACAATAATGACTCCTCATATTAATCGTGAGGGTTATTATGTGGCAACTACTTCAAAATTTGCAGTTGATCAGGTTTATATCAAAACTCTTGAGGAAGTAGAAACATTATATCTAGAGGGCTATGGGCTGCGAATGTCCAATAAATCTGTTGACCCAAGAGCGTCTTACATTTGTCATCAGAATTTAGAGTGCTCAGATATAGGGTCAACCCCTTCAGTTTCAGTTAGTGGGCACTTAAAAGAATTAGCAAAAATTAAAGAGCTCGATTTTCAGACACAAGCAACGTCAAGAAAGGAGCAAACTTTCTTGAGGCTACACTTGACCAAGAAAAAAGAGAGCGCTCTTTGTACTATATGTGGGAATCTACTTCCTGTTGATTTCCTTGTCGCAGCGCATATCAAAAGGCGTACCAGCTGTAGCATTGAAGAACGTTTAGACTTTGATAATGTGGCGACTTTGATGTGCAAATCAGGCTGTGATGATCTGTTCGAAAAGGGGTACATTTATATTGATTCAGGCTTAATAGCAGAAAGCACTAAAAAAACAACACCTCAATTGAAAGCCATTATTCGAAAGCTAGCGGGGAGAAAGGTTAGTAACTGGGTAGGAAGTAAAGTTTACTACGAATGGCACAAAGAACATTTTACCAAATAGGGTGTTGATGGTAAAAATATAACAAACAATTTAAGAGGGATTCCCAACGCTTGGCATTTTTGGCTCTACTTCAAATTTAGTGTTTAGGGCACAATACTTTAAGTTGGGTGGTAGCGTTGCTCACCCCTTAATTGGGCGTTAGTCGCCATGAGGATTACAATGAAATTTGAGCTAGATTTAGATCCGACAGAAGAAAATATCAATGAAATACGCAATGGTCTCGTTGAGCACAATTCTCCTTTTTTATTAGGTACTGACC
>NZ_SYUT01000099.1:0-399 GCF_005146325.1 Vibrio genomosp. F6
CTTAACGCGGCGTTATATTGCATAAGATTCAAAGGGTTAAATTATCCGTTTATCTTTGTTCTGCGTCCGAGCTACACACCTGTTCGTTTCGTGAAAGTTGCCATCAAAATAACCATCGCACGTAGAAAGTGTGTCGGTTAATTAGCTGCAACGTCACGCAAGTCTCCTCGTTAGTAAGTTTTGTTGGCTCAAGTTCATTTTTCGCAGCTTCTCTTTCGTGGGGGCTTCATTGGGAGTTGTGACTTCAGCGCACTTTGTCGTCAGGTTTCTCGCTCGACTTCTCTGTCATTCTGGTTAATCGAATAACTCCAATTTCAATTTATTTCGCTTCTTAGCCAAGTGCGTTTTGTTGTCTATGATTGAGTTTCGAACTATCCGTTTTACTTCTGAGTCCAAAGC
>NZ_SYUT01000100.1:0-885 GCF_005146325.1 Vibrio genomosp. F6
CCATAGTCTCTTGTTAGGCGCGTGTGAAGAACAATGCCGGACTCACATTAAATTTATCAGAAATAGCTTGAATGTGATCTTTTGTAAGTTGTCTTGAACCATTTAAAACCATTGATACTAGGCTCTTACCACCTATTACATCTTTTAGGTCATCAGCTTTAAGTTGATACTGATCCATCAATGTTCTCAATGTGGCGGCACCGCTATCTAAACTGTTAATAGAAGCATTGAATTGTGCAAATTCGTCTGCTTCATCTTCCCAAATTTCGATTGAATGAGATAACACTTCGATCAACGGTTTGTATAAATCATACTCTTCGATTAACTCTTCCATTAGCTCTAAAGCTTGATGGTACTCTTCTTCTGTTGAGATATGTCCCAAAAAACTTGCCATTGAAAACAGTTCCAAAGCTGTTGATTTCACTTCAGTAAAGTTTTTCATTTTGACTCCTTTGCATACTTCTTACACAGTTTGTCGTATTCATCATGAGGCACAATATGCTTAACAAAAATGCGGCTGTCTCGAAACTCTATAAACGCCATTAGGCGTAGATTGTTGCCACCAATATCAATCACATACCACTTATCTTTGTACTTAAAGTTATCTAGGCTAGGAAAAACATTTTTCATTGCCAATGGATCTGTGAAATTGTTGTTTTTCAGAGTCTTATAAAGTGACTCGATCGCAAGCGAATCATTTGGATATTTATTCGCCGCATCTGCGAATGGCTTTCTTGAAATTACGTGCATAGTTACCTCTAGTTCACTTAATGTGAATATAGCACAAACAAAAAAGTTCACAATATGTGTATCGAAATTTAAAGACGCCTAACGCCCAATTAAGGTGCGACAACGCTATAACACCTAAGCTAAACCATTGCACCG
>NZ_SYUT01000100.1:1630-2310 GCF_005146325.1 Vibrio genomosp. F6
CGTAAACACAAATTTCAAAACGGAGTGAAATCGCCAAGCGTTAGGAGTCACTCTTAAATTGTTTGTTAGGGCACTATTCTCAAAGATGGCCACTTTACTAACCACCCTTTTGAATTGACACGACTTTTAAACTTTTCTTGTGACCTTTTTGGGTTATGTGTGACACAGTAACCAAATAATGATTCATACCCAAAAACTGATATGCATTCGTACTTTTCGGGAGCAACTTGTCGGATACCAATTGCCGTTTCTTTCTCTGGCCAGTAGCTCATAGCATCCAGTGAACTTGTGTAAGGTAAGTCACCATTGCGAGTGTGCATTATTGCCTGATTTCGAACTTGCCAGTTAATTTCCGGCATTACCTGTTTAAGCTGAGCTTCATAGTATAAATAGGCATTAGGATCTCGCTCGTCAGGTGCGAAATAGATAACATCAGCATCATTCAATGGTGTCGCCACCTGAAAACCATGTAATGCATCCCACACAAGATTTCGGACGAAACCTGCTGCAATATAGCATTGAGGTAAACCCAGTTGAGATACACACTTCAAAGCGTTAACTCTAACTGGATCTTGTTTGATTAATTCTACGATTCTGTCCATTTCGCCCTGTGCCCTAACGCCCAATTAAGGTGCGACAACGCTATAACACCCAAACTAAACCATTACACCGTAAACACA